>CAIUWU010000263.1 GCA_903902945.1 uncultured Pseudomonadota bacterium | reverse complement strand
GAAAAAGCCATCCAGTTCGCCAAGCTGCCTATCGATGCCCTAGTGGTATTGCCCTTCAATCAGAGTCTGGCCGACATCGATGCCGAACAGTTTATCAGCGACATCCTGGTCAAACGCCTGCAAGTCAGGCACTTGGTGATTGGCGATGACTTTCATTTCGGCAAAGCCCGCCGTGGCAATTTTGCGCTGCTGGACAACAAAGGCCGCGAACTCGGCTTTACAGTAGAAAGCAGCCGGTCTTTTGAACTGGCCGGACTGCGCATCAGCAGCACCCTGATTCGCGATGCGCTGGGCGAAGGCCAGTTACAACTGGCCCATGACATGCTGGGCAGAGATTATTCGGTCTGCGGCAGAGTTGCGCATGGCGATAAACGCGGCCGACAACTGGGCTTTCCGACCGCCAATGTAGAAATGCATCGCAAGAATATTCCGCTACGAGGCGTGTTTGCCGTTACTTTAACCGGACTTAATCAACAGATTTATCAGGGCGTCGCCAATCTCGGTACCCGCCCGACGGTAGACGGCATCTCGCGTGCCGTGCTGGAAACCCATTTGTTTGATTTCAGCGACAACATCTATGGCCGCTATGTGGAAATTCACTTCAAAGCCCGCTTGCGCGATGAAGTGCGCTTTGACAGCCTCGATGCCTTACAAAACCAGATCCGGGCCGATGTCGCCGCCGCCCGGGATTTTTTTGCCCGCACAAACCGATGACCGACACCCTTACTTCACCCTGCATTCGTATCTGTCAACTCGATCAAGACCATATCTGCATCGGCTGCTACCGCTCAGCCGAAGAAATTGGCGCCTGGTGGCAGGCCGATTCCGCCACTCAACAAGCTATCCTGACGCTGGCCAGACAGCGCCAACGTGATTATGCCGCCCGGCGTCGCAATAACGGCGCGATATCCAGCACCAACACCACCAGCCAGTAACTCAACAGACAAGCGCTTGCGGAAAGCCAGACATCCCAACCCTGCTGCCGGATCAGATAGTGATTGGCGGCATATAACCCCAGCCCGAACAACACATAAAAGCCAATCCGCAGCAGCGGATATGGCACCGGGTAATAACAGCGCCCCAGCCCCCACGACGCCAGCACCATAAAGCCATAGCAGGCCAGGGTTGCCCAGGCGGAGCCGAGATAGCCCCATTGCGGAATCCAGCAGATGTTCAGCACCACGGTAATGACAGCCCCGGCAATGGCCACCCAGGCTCCCAGTCCGGTACGGTCGCTTAGCTTGTACCAAACCGACAGATTGACATAAATCCCCAGGCATAAATTAGCCAGCAACAGCACCGGCACCACCGCCAGTCCCTGCCGGTATTCTTCACCGATGAAATATTTGAAAAAATCGATATACAGCGTCACCAGCAAGAAAATCCCCATCCCGGCAATCACAAAATACCGCATCACCAGCGCATAAGCGGCTTTGGCATCCGCACGTCCGGCATAAGAAAAAAAGAACGGCTCCCCGGCATAACGAAACGCCTGCACAAACAAGGTCATTAATATCGACAGCTTGTAACAGGCCCCATAAATACCCAGCATTTTCAGATTGGTGGCCAGATCATAAGGCAGCAATACTTTAAGAATTGCCCGATCCAGCATTTCATTGATCATGCCGGCAAAGCCAATCACCACCATCGGCAGCGAATAACGCAATATCGGCGCCAGTACCGGGCGGCGCAGATCAAAATTGATCGCCCTGAACTGCGGCATCAGCAATAACAGCTTGCATGCGCTGGCAATCAGATTGGCATAAAAGATATAACTGACCGCCTGCTGCGGCTGGTAATACTCACCCAGCTGAGGCCAGAGCTTAACCAGCTCCGGACATAGCAGCAAAAACGCCAGATTCAGGGCGATGGTCAGCAGAATCTCCGTCATTTTGATTCCGGCAAAGCGCCAGGGCCGGTTTTCCGCCCGCAAACGGGCAAACGGCAGCGCAGAAACCGCATCCAGCGCCAGGATAGCGGCAAAACTAACCACATACTCGGGATGATCGGGATATTGCAACCAGTCAGATAAGGGCTGCCGGTAAATGACAATCCCGGCCAAAAACAGCAGACTGCTAAGCAACAGAAAACCCAGACTGCAACCGTAAACCTGTTGCTCGGCAAACTCAGGTCGCTGCCGGAAACGGAAATAGCCGGTTTCCAGACCGAAAGCCAGCAATACGGCAAAGAAACCCGCATAAGCATAAAACTCTGACACCACCCCGTATTCCCCGGCACTAAAGGTGTAGGTATACAAGGGCACCAGCAGATAATTGAGAAAACGGCCCACAATACTGCTGAGGCCGTAAATAGCGGTTTGCGAGACCAGTTGACGAATTGAGCTCACCGGCAGCGGATTCCTATGTCAGAACCGGCAAGCACCAGACCTGACAGCCTAGCGCTTACGGAAAATTAAATCCCAGACCCCATGCCCCAGTCCGAGACCGCGATTTTCAAACTTAGTCAAAGGCCGGTAATCGGGGCGCGGACAAAAGTCACCGGTGGGGCTGGCATTTTGCAAGCCAGTATCGGCAGATATGGTTTTCAGCATATCTTTGGCGTAATGCTCCCAGTCGGTTGCCGCATGAAAATAGCCGCCAATCTTGAGTTTCTTATTAAGCAACTCCAGAAAGCTGGGTCTGACGATACGGCGTTTATGATGACGGCGCTTTTGCCAGGGATCAGGAAAAAACAAATGCACGCCATCAACACTATGATCGGCTATTTTCTGTTCCAGAATTTCAATCGCATCGTGATGAAAAATCCGCACATTGCTAATGCCGCGCTCGTCCAGCAACATCATTAAATGGCCAACTCCGGGACGATGCACTTCGATACCCAGATAATTCAGTTCAGGATTTGCCGCCGCCATCTCCGCCAGACTGGCACCGTTGCCGAAGCCGATCTCGATGATCAGCGGTGCCTGACGACCAAATGCCGCAGTCAGATCAAGCGCCTGTTCCGGCGACAAACAATATGTATCCCAGTGATTTTCCAGCGCCAGCCGCTGGCCGGTCGTGGCACGGCCCTGACGACGGATAAAGCTTTTGATTCTGGCAGGATCAACGATTAAAGATGAAGTCATGAGGCTGACAAATTAAAGAAACAGACCATCGATCGGCGAAGAAGCCGATGCAAAACGCTTGCGTGGCATACGCCCGGCCAGAAACGCTTCACGACCGGCTTCGATGCCTTTTTTCATCGCCGAAGCCATTAGCACCGGATTTCTGGCGGCGGCAATCGCGGTATTCATCAAGACGCCATCGCAACCCAGCTCCATCGCCATCGCCGCATCGGAAGCCGTACCGACACCGGCATCAACCAGAATCGGCACCTTGGCGTTTTCGACAATAGTCAGAATGTTGTAGGGATTGCGAATACCTAAGCCCGAACCAATCGGCGCCGCCAGCGGCATGACTGCGACACAGCCGATTTCTTCCAGACGTTTGGCGGCAATCGGATCGTCATTGGTATAAACCATGACATCGAAACCGTCTTTAACCAGCATTTCGGCGGCAATATAGGTTTGCGCGACATCGGGGAACAGGGTTAACTGATCGGCCAGCACTTCCAGCTTGACCAGCTTGTGACCGCCCAGCAGTTCACGCGCCAAACGACAGGTTCTGACCGCATCTTCGGCAGTGTAACAACCGGCGGTGTTGGGCAGGATGGTGTATTTGTCAGGTGAAATCACCTCCAGCAAACTGGGTTCATTGGGATTCTGGCCGATATTGGTACGGCGAATCGCCACGGTAATGATTTCGGCGCCACTGGCTTCAGTCGCCAACCGGGTCTGTTCCAGATCCTTATACTTACCGCTGCCGACCAGCAACCGCGAACGGTATTGCTTACCGGCCAGCGTGAAATAATCATCCTGACCGCCACCAATCGCCTGCACGATTTCCAGCCGGTCGCCGTCATTCAGCAGCTGGCTGCCATATTGGGTATAAGGCAGAATTTCCAGATTCAGTTCCACAGCAATGCGCTTGCCGTTTAATCCCAGATCGGTAATCACATCGGCCACAGTGCAATTTTCACCGTATTGGCGATGATCACCATTCACTTGTATCTTCATTACGTTTATACCTTTGCTTTGACAACAGTGCGGCGCTGACGGACAGCGGCAGCCAGATTACTCAGTAAAGTCACCGTATCATCCCAGCCCAGACAAGGATCGGTAATACTTTGGCCATACACCAGTTCGCTGCATTCTTCAGCATCCTGGCGACCGGCCACCAGATGGCTTTCCGCCATCATGCCGATAATCCGGGTATCACCACCGGCAATCTGCTGACCGACATCCTGGCCGACCAGTAACTGACGCTCATATTTTTTCATGCAGTTGGCATGGCTGAAATCAATCATGATGTTCGGCCGCAGACCGGCTTTTTCCAGACCTTGCGCCACTTGCTCGACACTGACTTCATCGTAATTGGGACGATCATTACCGCCGCGCAGAATAATGTGGGCATCTTCATTGCCGCGGGTGGAAAAAATCGCCGAACGCCCTTCTTTGGTTAAAGACAGAAAGTGATGCGGACTCATCGCGGCATTAATCGCATCGATGGCAATTTTCACCCCGCCATCGGTGGCGTTTTTAAAGCCGACCGGGCAGGATAGCCCAGATGCCAGCTCGCGATGCACCTGACTCTCGGTGGTTCTAGCGCCAATAGCGCCCCACGAAATCAGATCCGACACGTATTGCGGCGTAATCAGATCCAGATATTCGGTTGCTGCCGGCACACCGAGATTATTGACATCCAGCAACACCTTGCGCGCCAGACGTAAGCCTTTATTGATGTTGAAACTGGCATTCAGATCAGGATCGTTGATCAGACCTTTCCAGCCCACCGTGGTACGCGGCTTTTCGAAATAGACTCGCATCACGATCACCAGATCATCCTGCAACTGGTCGGCGAGCTGTTTCAGACGCGTGGCATATTCAACCGCCGCCGCCGGATCATGAATCGAACAAGGCCCGACAATCGCCAGCAGACGATCATCCTGCCCGGTTAAAATATTATGGATTGCCGCTCTTGCCCGCAAAATGGTGGTGGCGGCAACTTCGGTCATGGGAATTTCATCGTGAACCTGAATCGGTGCCACCACATCTTTGGTTTCGCAGATTCTTAAATCATCGGTGTTGTAATTAGTTTGCATGGCACTGGGCAATTAAGCATTGATAGATAAATCGAAACGCTTATTTTAACCGTTTTGCTGGCGCAGTGTCTGCATAGCAGAAAACGCAGCGTTAATTGCGGAATTATGAGAAAACGTCCTTGTCCAGCCAAAAACCAATCACAAGGCTTTTGGCTGGAAAATCCTTGGCATCTTTGTTTTCCTTGTTCACGGGGGGAGAACGCAACATCCTTGATACCTAGTTCAAATATTTGCAAACACCATGCCAAAATCGTAATGCTTTGTAAAAGCTGATGTTTCTAAACAAAGAGCCTTTGACTTTAATTGAACTATGTTACCTGCCATGAATTTGCAACCAACTATGAGCGATATGACTCACCCAGCCACGCTGATAGCGCCAAACCCATGCGGCATCTAAAACGCTGGCTGGCGGGCAGCATGATCTTTTTTATTTTCAGCTCGCTGATTCTGGTAGCGCTACTCACGGTGATACCGCCAGCCACAACCGCTTTCATGCTGTTTCAACATCTCGAGGACTTAAGCCAACAACGCCCCTATCAGCCGATCGAGCACTACTGGGTCAAGCGCTCGCAAATCTCGCCGTATGCCTTTAAAGCGGTGGTTGCTTCGGAAGATCAATTATTCTTTCAACACCAAGGCTTTGATACCCGAGCCATTGTTCAGGCTTATCAACGCTATGCCAACGGCGGCAGTTTGCGCGGCGCCAGCACCATCAGCCAGCAAGTCGCCAAAAACCTGTTTCTGATTCCCAACAAAAACCTGCTGCGCAAACTGCTAGAAATCTGGTTTACCGTGCTGCTGGAATTGTTCTGCAGCAAACAGCGGATTCTGGAAATTTATCTGAACATCGCCGAATTTGGTGATCATTTGTTTGGCATCGAAGCCGCCAGCCGGCATTATTTCGGCATCACCGCCAGACAACTCAGCCCCCAGCAAGCCGCGCTGCTCGCCGCCACCTTACCCAACCCGATTCGCCTGCGTGCCGACCGGCCCAGCGCCTACCTCTACCGCCGCCAAGCCTGGATTCTGCAGCAAATGCCATCAGTTTCGACAGACTGACAATTGCCAGACAAACATGCCAGCAAGGCGCGCCGTAGCGTTGGGCTGTGCCAACAAATCCAGCTTACTGTTCTTGAGCCATCGCGAAACGCTTAGGCTTTTCTGGTCGCCGTGAGGCTGCCCTTAGCCAACCGCTGAGGGCTTGGCTGGATTGCTGCACCGGATTGGCATGGCGACTGTAATTAAAGCCGTATGAGGGCTGCAATTAATCGGCGGTTTCGGCAGGAGTTACCTGAATTGAAACCGTCGTTTCGAAAGGGACCGCCTAAATTAAAGCCGTCATCCCGGCAGGAACCGCCTGAATTAAAGCCGTCATCCCGGCAGGGATTGCCGGGATCCAGACTGCAGGAGGCATGAGGGCTAACGGTTTCCGGTTGTTGGTTGGTGAGCATGACAGCTGGCGCACCGGCGCTCCACCTGGGTGTTTGGGTATTTCAAAGCGCTTACAATCGCCAGCCAAACCCGCAATATCGACTGATCCAGTCAGGCTATTGACAGGCTTAATAAACTACCCCAGCAGAATATCACCAGCAACCAGTTCAATAACCTATAAAGCGTAAAAAATTATTAGCGTTTTTGCAGATAATACTTTGTCAAATTAAATTGACCCCCGCAAAATCATATGATTTACTCGAATTTATTTTTAAATTCCATTTGCATAAAGCGATAAATAATTAATTTTAATTAATATTGATTTTAATTGCACACACCGGCTTTTATTGGCATTGAATCATTTAAAAACAAAATTGTGCCAGATGGTTTGATATAAAAATTAAATGGAGTGGCAGCTGTTGGCCCATAGCTGAAATTCAACTACATTTCTTGAATGTCTGGTTAAAATCTCTAAACAGGCAGCAAAATCGATGATGGATTTAAAGGTTGGTTATCGCTGCAATTTCACCCAACCAGCGAACCTAAACTGTAAAGTAAATAAAAATTAAGGATTATGATGAACGAACAGATTAAGAAGGGGTTATTAGAGGGACGTATTATCCTTTTTTTGGGTGCCGGAGCGTCTTTGGGGTCAATAAATCAAAATAAGGAAGATCCACCTTTAGGTAATGCATTAGCAAAAAAAATTGCAGATCAATGTGGTTGGGAATATCAAAACGAAGCTCTAGGAACTGTTTATTCGGCTGCGAAAGACGTTATTGGTTGGCAACTCAATGATCTTCTCGTTCGCGAATACAAATTCTGCTCACCGTCGAAGGAGTATTTAACAATAGCAAAGTTTCCGTGGGCAAGGATTTATACGACTAACATCGACGATGCCCTTGAGAATGCGTTTGATGAACATTCAAAGCAAAAGTTGAATATCAAACAACGATTTAATCATATTGAAGATAAAGATCAAATATTTGCAAGGCTGGATTATATATATCTCAATGGTAGCGTCAAATTTCCTGATAATGGATATGTATTTTCTCCAGAAGAGTATGGAAAGACTAATGCTTCTTCTCCTCAATGGTATGAGGAACTAGCTTCCGACTTTTTACAGAGTACATTTATTTTTATCGGAACAGAGCTGAATGAGCCGGTTTTCTATCACCAAGTCGAACGTTATAAAGAACGAGCTGGTATCAGTGCGCCTTTAAGCTATTTAATAACTCCAAAAGCAACACCTATACAAATAGCCAGCCTTAAAAGTTATGGCATACAACATATGGCTGCGGAGCTTTCCGATTTTTGTAATTGGCTCAATTCTGAATTTGATCATATACCGACACCCTTGGATATAGCCAAGAACAAGTTTCCTGAACTACGTGTCGTTCTGGAGTCAGGGAGTAGAGATGGTCAAGACATAGTTGGCATTTTAAAGGATGTCATTTTAGTCAGCAGGGAAAGTTTGAATAGAATTAACCGTACTAATGAGCTTGGTACAATTCGTAAATTTTATAAAGGATACAAGCCAACTTGGGATGATATTCTTGAGGGCATCCCTGCTCGGCTGGAGCAATATGACTCCTTTTTGGATTGGTTAATTAATACTGATTTTAGTTGTTACGCTTTGATTGGCCCAGCCGGCAGTGGCAAGGCAACAATGTTACAAATGGCCGCGCTTGAATTATCTGATAAGGGCGAAAGAGCTTATTATATTCCGAGCAAGTGTGTAGATATCGGTAAAATAATAGAAGAACTTGAAAAAATAAATGCTAACAACTTTTATGTGTTTATTGAAAGATTAGATTCAATCAAAGACGAGTTAGTGAAATTAATTAAAGATTTAAACAAGGCAAAAATTGTCTCCTGTGACGGAAAAAATGTTTGGCATAACAGAATTGAATCTAAATTTTCAAATAAAAATGTCGGAACGTATTTTATTGATAATATTTCAGAAAATGATGTTAAGCCTATTCTAGATAAAATTCAAAAATACGGCCCTTGGACTAGGCTCGCTAGGATGTCAGAAAGGGAAAGACATAGAGAACTTTTCGATCGATCAAAAAGACAGCTTTTGATTGGTCTAATGGAAACAACCACAGGTATAGGTTTTGAACAAATAATACAGAAAGAATACGCATCTATTGCTTCCGAAGATGATAGATTTTTCTTTGTTTTAGTTTGCTTGGCAACGATGCACCGCTGTTCGTTGTCATCATCAGTAGCGGCAAGAGCGTTGATTAACTATGGTGTAAAAGGCTCCCCTATATCTATTGCGGCCAAGCTAAAGGGAATTATTGAAAATGATATCTCGTCTTTTTCTGCCAGACATTCTATATATGCGAGAACTATTATAGAATCTATAGTTGATAAAGACCTTATTTCAAATGCAATTTTATCTATACTCGCTGCTTTCCATGTTTATAAGCATCCAATTGTAAAAAATCTCAATAAAAATGACTCGGATCTTTTCAAATCTATAATAAATCATAGGTTTTTGGTTGATATTTTACGCTCTGATGAACTATTAATTGAGAGAATATACAATGGGCAAGAAAAGTATTTTGAAAATGAAGGGCTCTTTTGGTTGCAATATGGGCTTTTTAAGCGCGATTTCAAAAGAAATATTGATGCTCATGAAATATTATTAACTGCTTATAACGCCTTTCCTCATGATCATACTGTTCATGCACTCGCTCAGCAGAAACTAATACTTTCTTCGTCTAATTCATTATCGAAAGAGCAAGCAAGAAAATATATGTGTGAAGCGGTTGAATTACTTGAAAAGCTTGATCACTTTTTAGAAAGTGACGATACATACCCAATTGTGACAATGGCTGAAGGTCACGTTGCTTCTCTAATTGCCCTGGATGGCAGTACGAATGCAAAAGTTAAAGCAAAAGAGTATATGGATAAAATCGAAAAAAGAATTGGGAATAATGGACCTCAAAGGCTTAGAGACTGCAAAGGTAAGCTTATGAAATTTGTAGCTACTGGAAAATGGTCAGATACTGTGTAATAAAAGCCTAAGCCCGAGTGCCCCAAAATTAAGACGGTAGGAGGCGGCAAACAACGTGTACTCCATCGTTCGCAATTGGTGTAGTTCGTAACTCACCACACCTTACGCCTGCTATCGGCTGGAGAGTTGCCATTGGCAAATTCGTTTTGTCTGGCAGCAATTGGCCGATTGTGTTGAAAAAGTCGGTTTTTATTGGATTTTGCCTATTTTGACAGCTTTGTTGATTTTTAACTTATTGTTTTTGTTAAACATTAAATTTACGGCCTAACCGAAATTCCCAACAAAGGGACTTTTTCAACACAATCAACCCAACTCACCCACCACATCCGAAGGAGTAAAACCAGCCCTGCGCCGTCTTGGATAAACAGTGATTGATAGACCGGTCATGACCATTTACTACCGCTGGCCGGCAATAGGTTTTAGTTACCAATCATCTCGGTTTGAGCGATGTCAGTTGTATTGGATTCTGGTCGAAATTTGCGTTGATTGCGGTTTGGCAGGTTTTTAATTGCAAGTAATTACCCCTTATTAAAATTCGTGATAGGCGATCACTTCAACCGTTGGTAATCAAAATGAAACAACTGACTATAGAACCCACCCATACCCAGTTTTCGCTACCGAATGCCTATGCCCTGGCTTTAGGGTCCAGGCTGGCCTATGCCACGGAGACTGAGGTTTTAAACAAACTGTTGGAGCAAGGCTTCAAAGGTGTCTTCATTGACAGCAACAAGATAGCAGGCTCGGATCAGGATACTCAGGCCTTTATCGCGCACAACGGCAGCGTGATCGTGATTGCCTTTCGCGGTACCGAAAAAGTACCGGAAGATTGGTGCGCCGATGCCAAGATGGCGTTTCGCGAAACCCTGCACGGCCGCATTCATACCGGTTTCGACGACGCGCTCGACGCGATCTGGGATAGCTTGATCGAAACCCTGGAAAGCGTGCATCAATACGGTCAATCGTTGTGGCTAACCGGCCATAGCCTGGGCGGCGCGTTGGCGGTACTGGCGGCGGCGCGGCTGACGCTGGACACGGACCCGCGCATTTACAAGTCCATCAATGGCCTGTACACCTTCGGCCAGCCACGGGTCGGCGACCGCCGCTTCGTCACCGAACTGGATCAAGTCTTGAAGCCACGCTATTTCCGCTTCGTTAACGATAACGACATCGTCACGCGAGTGCCGGACCGGCTAAACCAATATCAAGAGGGCGGCAGCATTCGCTTCTTCGACTCGGAGGGCAAATTGCACGAGGATGTCGGCTATTGGTTTAAATTCATGGAACGGATCAAAGGCTCGCTAAATCAGAAACTGGATTTAATTCCATCCTTTATCGAGCATCATTTTATCGACCAATATATTCAAAATATCGAGAAGAATTTATAAGCCCCAAGCAAACCAAATTGCCGCGTCGGAAGTCTGCAGGGAACAGTTTAAACCAGGCCTCGGCCAATAATAATGACAAACCCGCCAATTCAAGAGAGGTACACCATGAGCACTAAAAACATCGTTCTCTGTTCCGACGGCACCGGCAATAAAGGCGGTTATGGCGAGGACAGCAATGTATTCAAGACCTATAAAGCCGTCGACGTTACCTCGAATCGCGCCCATCAATATACCTTTTATGACCAGGGCGTCGGCACCGACAAAAGCGACACCAGCAAAAACAAATATTGGACGGCCATGTCAGGGGCTTTCGGGTTCGGCTTTCGCGACAATGTCTTGCACCTGTATCATTTTCTGGCCCGCAGCTATAAACCGGGTGACAAAATCTTTTTATTCGGTTTCAGCCGCGGTGCCGCGACAGTACGCGCCTTTGCCGGCTTTCTAAATGCGTGCGGCCTGGTCGATATCAATCATGCCCAAGGACCTAACGGTTTCGATTCCGATTTGTTCGAAGACTTGGTCGAAGAAGCCTTTAACTGTTACCGCGACAACAAAAATACTCCCGAAAAAGCAGCGGCCTTTAAAGCTAAATACGCCGTTTCCGGCGAAGGCTACGCGCCGAACGGCAATTTAACGATACAGTTCATCGGCGTCTGGGATACGGTATCGGCACTGGGTTTCCCGCAAGATTTCAGTGTGCTGCTGAAATATGTTTTCTGTGGATTAGATAAATTCACCGACCGATTTCCAAAGTGGGCGCATAACTTCTACGATTTTGCCCTGAATAACTCAATCCAAAACGCCTATCACGCCTTATCGATAGACGACGAGCGGCTGACCTTTCAGCCACTGGTCTGGGATGAGCGTAATTTCGACAACACTGTCGAACAGGTCTGGTTTGCTGGTGTGCATTCCAACGTCGGTGGCGGTTACCCGCGCACCGGCATGTCGGATGTCGCGCTGGTCTGGATGCTGGAGAAGGCTCAAGCCCACGGCTTGGTGTTGTACGACGAGCTGCTGACTTCATATCGCGACAGCGCCAACGTCTACGACAAACTGTACGATTCCAGAGATGGCGTGGCCTTGTATTACCGCTATGGGCCGCGCAATCTGCCGGCGTTGTGCCAGGATAAACTGAAAGGCAATATCGCCGTGCATTTCAGCGCCTACCGCAAACTCAGAGAATTCAGCGAAGGCTACGCGCCGGACGGCATGCCGGCCCGCTTCGATGTAGTCGATGTGGTCGATGCGACCGGCCAGCGACAACGCTTTACCACCGATGCCATCGAAAATCACGCCAAACCGGAGCACCAAAGCAAACCGGATTGGCCAACATTAGAGGCGGCCGGCAATCAAATCATTCAAGCCCGGAAACGCCTTTATAGAGGGTTCGCTGAAATCACGATGCTGATCATCATCGTGGCCGGCGTGTTTTGGATAAAACCACCCGAGTCTGTCGTGGCGCTCAACGATTGCGAAATCACGCATGTCCAGATTGCCCGAATTCAGGCCGAACCCGGCAACCAGACTTGCGACAAGGCGCCGCTGGCCGGCAACGACTATTTCAGTATCCAGCAAAAAGTTGTAGATCTGCCGGACTCGGTTCGCTACCAAGCTTGTGGCGACGCCAGCGAGCCGCAATTCTGCTCGGCGGCCAATAATTGGCTATTACGTTTACTTAATTGGCTATTACGTTTAATCGGCGATCTGTTGCGCTATGTCACACCGGTGTATTTCGATAACTTCATTACTTATGTGGTCGAGGTTCATCCATCGATATCGGTGCTGATGCTAACGCTATTGTTGGCAATGAGAGCAACTCGAAAACGTCTGATCAATAAGCTCGACAAAATCTGTCGACAGATGACCGACCTGTTATAGGGTTAAACCAGGCCGATGTCGGCTAGGCCTTGGGCGTCGCTTTGATGCCTAGCCGAAGTCATTGCTCGAATCGAGAGGCGGTATTGAGCGAAGCCTAGTTGTGGTTCGGTGATGGCTTGCAGGATCACCTGGCTTTGCACCTCCGCGCAAACCTTTGCTCATGCAAAACTGGGGGAGGGGCGCCGGAACCGACTCAACAACGGCCTGAATGGTTGCCGATATAAAAATGACTCAAGCCAATGAGGACAAACCATGAACCACTTAAACATCAAACATGCAGGGCTGTTACCCTGGCTGCTGGTCGCCTCCAGCACCGGCCTGATGGCCGGCTGCATTCATCAGCAGAAAGTACCGCCGACCACCTTGGGCCAACTCCCGGCCTTCGCGAACATCAACGACAAGCTGGAGGCCCTCAATC
Source organism: uncultured Pseudomonadota bacterium (assembly GCA_903902945.1). Classification (GTDB taxonomy): domain Bacteria; phylum Pseudomonadota; class Gammaproteobacteria; order Methylococcales; family Methylomonadaceae; genus Methylomonas. The sequence continues at coordinate 14,073 of CAIUWU010000263.1, read as the reverse complement.
TAAAACTGCCCAAACCTGAAAGCAATATCGACAGCAAGCGCTTCGTCGACTGCATGGCGCCGTTAACTTCGCGTCTGGAACCGGGAGCAGTCAAAGCACTCGGTCAGTTCAAAGCCGAACTCGACCCGCTGCAAAACTTGACCGCTGGCAACTTGCCTGACAAGCAATCGCTGATTGTCGATGTGTTGGACAAACTGACCACCTCGCCGCAGCTGGAAGGTGCAGTGGAACTAACCCAAACAATCAAGGCCGAGCTGACCAAACGTCGTAATGACTTTAAAGCCCACGTGACCGCAGACAGTCAGGCGCTGAAGACCGACAGCGAACAAGCCTTAAAACTCGAAACAGCATATCTGACGGCCTATTTCAAAAAAGGCAGCGCACAGCGGATTCAAGACCTCGCCGAACAAACCGAGTTACGACAGCAAGCAGCCTCACTGTTAAAGCTGAAAACCGATGACCCGCGCGTGGATAAAGTGTTGGACTTGGTCAGCAAGCAACTCGCCAGATCGACCAGCAAACTGGCAGCCCAAAGCGCCGGCTTCGTCAGCCGCGACGGCAGCCAATACGGCTTTCCCGGTATCGTCGAACCCGGCAGCTACGCCAGCATCGACCACAGCCAAATTAACGCCGACATCTTGCGCATCGTCCTGGAAGCCGTTCGCGACCATTACGCTCCGCTGCCGGTGCTGCCGAATACTACAGCAGCCCCCCACTTGAAAGATTACGTCGTCGAATTCGGCAAGCCGTTGCGCTGGCTGTACGACCGGCACACCGGCCACGCCGCCACCGTCACCATCGACGAAGAAGACTTCCAAGAGATCGAAGCCCATGCCCGCAAGGCCGAAGCTAGCGTGGCCGGCGCGGTCGGCAAGGCGATTCGCGGCGGTTCCTGGGGTGCACTCAACAACGAAGCCGTCGCGAAACTGGTGGAAACTGCCGCCGGTGTCGTCGCCCGCCATGTCAGCGAACGTGCTCAATGGTGCCTAAAAGCCCAAACCGGAGAAGCCCATGCCTCGCAACAATAACTGGTTCGCCACCCGCCATTTGGGTTTGGCCCTAATTCCCCTCATCATTACAGGATGCGCCACCATGCCGACCGATCATTCATTAGACGCTTATCAATCACTCAGAGACAGCGGTTTACCGCCAGTGCGTCCGGCCTGGGCCGGATTCAACGCCGATGAAGCCGCCTCGCTGCTGGAGTTGTGTATTGAACTGAACAATCAGGACGACCGTAACAATCCCAAGCTCAGCGCGGATCCACAATATCAAGCCCGGCCAAACGGCTGGCAACTGAGCTACGACAGCCGCCATCCCGGCAATAGCGAATGGAACAAAGTCTGGCCCTGGAACGGCAAAGCCGACGATGACGCCAATCCCAACAACATCAAGACCAACGGCCTGAAGCCGCTAAACAACGCCTGGTTGCTGGCGCAATCTGCCAGCGATCCCGGCCATATTGCCATCGCAATTCGCGGCACTGTCGGCGAGTGGACCAGCATCCTGGCCGACGCCTACGCCACCACGACCCCGGCCTTTGCCGGCATCGAATATCCCAAGAACACACCACTGCCAATCGCCTTCGCCGCCACACCGAACGCCGAAGTTCACTTGGGCTTCGGCTACGCGGCCTTTTCGCTGCTATTCCACCCCGAACGCGGCATCCTGGCGCAATTGGAACAACAACAGAAACGGCAGAATATCACTCGCATCTCGATCACCGGCCACAGTCAGGGTGCGGCGGTCGCCACTTTGATTCATGCCTTTCTGTATTACGCCAGCGTCGATCCGCGTAATCCCTACCAATTGCCGTTCACCGCCAAACCGGCCCTGAAATCCTATCTGTTTGCCCAGCCCAAGCCCGGCAATCTGCAATTTGCCCAGGATTTCTCTCGCATCGCCAACGAAACCGCTTTCGTGGTCAACAACGACAGAGACCCGGTACCTCAAGTGCCGCTGAGCCTGGAACGGGTTGCCGAGGTGGTCAAATACGTTCAGGAAGACAATAGCGACGTCGCGGTCGGCGGTGTGCTGGACGATATCGCCGAGACCATCATCAACACCAAAAATAACGTGCGCGGCTCGATTGCCGAGATTTTTACCAGCCACGTCGCCGACCAGTTCGAGGACACCGACATCGGCGCTTCGGTCGAGCGCTATTTCGGCAATCCGCCGGTCAAACTGGCGGATGGGAAGGCCGTCTCGCTGAACTACACCCTGGCCGGCCAACTGATCCCGCTATTCGGTTTAACCAAGGGCGGCAGTTGCTACACGATAGGCGACCGCCCGGACATGCTGCTGCAACATCACGCCACCAGCTACCGCAAGCTAATCGCGATGCAGTTGCTGGGTAAAACCGACCATTGCAACGACGGGCACTGAGTTCAGGCAAGCCAACAGCACGGTAGCGCAGAGTGGGGCGTCTTTAGCCGGATAAACTGTCATTCCGGTTGGGTTTGTATGAATCAAAGCCGTCATCCCGGCAGGGATCGCCGGGATTTAGACTGCGCAATACACCCCATTCGCAGTCAAACTGCTTTGCGAAGACGATGGTCGACTGATGGCCAAACTTTGCCCATCCCCCCACAACCCGCAGAAATCGCCAATCCCTGGGTTACAATGGCCGCTTTGCATGACAGGCGCATCCGCATGAAATTAGTTAGTTTTATTGACGACCAGACCGCCAAAATCGGCGCCGTAGTAGATGATCAGATCGTGGTTGCCAGCGGCAGCCTGGACTGTGCCGACAATATGATCCACTTTTTAAGCGCAGGTGCTGCCGGGCTGGCCGCGATGCAAGCGCTGATCGACTCCGGCCTGCAGCGAATTCCGCTGCACAGCGTCAAACTGCAGGCGCCGATTCCGCGCCCCGGCAAATTTCTGGGGATTGGCCTTAACTACGCTGATCATATTGGCGAAACCGGCCTGGAAAAACCCGAATATCCGACTTTCTTTACCAAACAAAGCACTTGCGTAATTGCCGACGGCGAGGCGATTCACTGTCCGGCTGTTTCCGACAAAGTCGATTACGAAGGCGAACTGGCATTTGTGATTGGCAAACGCTGCCGTAATGTCAGCATCGAGCAGGCTGCGGCAGTGATTGCCGGCTACACCATCTGCAACGATGTCACCGTGCGCGACTGGCAATTTCGTACCCCAACCTGGACTATCGGCAAATCCTTTGACACCCACGGCCCGCTCGGCCCGTGGCTGGTAACCGCCGATGAAATCGCCGATCCGCACCGTTTAAGCCTGAAAACCTGGGTAGATGATGAACTGAGACAAAACGCCAGCACCGGCGAGATGATTTTTAATTGCTATGAACAAATCGCCTATTTAAGTCAGGCGATGACTCTGGAACCCGGCGATGTCATCAGTACCGGCACACCGAGCGGGGTAGGCGTAAAAATGAAGCCCAGGGGTTATCTGAAACCCGGCCAGACAGTGCGGATCGAAATCGAAGGCATCGGCTGCTTACAAAATCCGGTGATCAGCGAACCGGCCGGTTTTGTGCGCTGATCAGCCGTTTGGGCATACGTTATAACTCGATACGGATGCCCAGTTCGATAACCCGTTCGACCGGAATTTTGAAATATTCAATCGCGCTGGCCGAATTGTGGGTGAGAAATCTGAATAAAGAGCGGCGCCATTTCGGCATCGGGCTTTTACGTCTGAACGCCAGCCGCTCGCTACCGATAAAAAACGACACCGTTTTCTGATTGATATCCAAACCTTCATGGCAGCATAGCTGCAAGGCGCGCCGCACATCCTGTTCTTCCTGAAAACCAAAATACAGTTTGACCCGGTAAAAATTACCGGAATCGCCGAAAGCCCGGATTTTGACCCGATGCGCTTCGTCCACATAAGGTTCTTCTTTGGTGACAATCGTCAGCACAATCACTTTTTCATGCAGTACATGGTTATGTTCCAGATTGTGCAGCAAGACCTGGGGCACACCATGCACACTGCGGGCCAGATAAATCGCAGTGCCCGGCACGGTAGCCGGTGGTTGGGCCTTGAGTTTGTCTTCCAGTTCTTCAAACAGCACCCGTTTTTCATCGAGATATTGCGCCAGCAACGCCTTACCCTTGATCCAGGTGGTCATGATCAGAAACAAAACCGCACCGACCACCAACGGCAACCAGCCGCCGGTAGGAATTTTTAAACTGTTGGAAGCCAAAAACAAAAAGTCGATCAGCAAAAACACCGACAGAAAACTGAAACTGGTGACTTTATTCCATTTCCACAGAGCCTGAATCACGATAAAGGCCAGCAAGGAGTCGACGATCATGGTGCCGGTGACGGCGATACCGTACGAAGAGGCCAGCGCTGAAGACGACTGGAAACTCAGCACCAGAATAAACACCGCGACCATCAGCAACCAGTTGACAGCAGGAATATACACCTGACCCATTTCATCGCCCGAGGTATGGCGGACATTCATCCTTGGACAATAGCCCAAGCGAATCGCCTGACGGGTAACCGAAAAAGCCCCGGAAATGACGGCCTGAGAGGCAATCACGGTAGCCAGCGTGGCCAGAATCAGCATCGGATAGCGCACCCATTCCGGCGCCAGCATATAAAACGGATTTTCGATGGCTTCAGGGCTGCTGATCAGTAACGCCCCCTGACCAAAATAATTGAGCAACAGGGCAGGGAATACAAAGCTAAACCAGGCATAGCGAATCGGTTTGAGACCAAAATGGCCCATATCGGCATACAGGGCTTCTGCGCCGGTGATCGCCAGCACTACCGCCCCCATAATCAAAAACCCCTTGACCCCTAACTCCAGCAGCAGATGCACGGCATAGTAAGGATTCATCGCTACCAGCACCGCCGGATTCTTGATGATATTGATCAAGCCCAGCACTCCCAGAGTACCGAACCAGAAAATCATGATCGGCGAAAACATTTTGCCGACTTTGCCAGTACCTTTGACTTGCACCACGAATAAAACACTGAGTACCAGAATGGTAATCAGCAAAATATAGTCTTCCAGCGAGGGCGCAATCACTTTTAAGCCTTCGACCGCGCTCAAGACCGAGATTGCCGGGGTAATGATGCTGTCACCGTAAAACAGTGAAGCGCCCAGCAAGCCAATCGTGACAATAAACAGCTGGCGTTTGGGATTATCCCGGGAACCGTGTATCGCCAGCGCCATCAAAGCCATGATGCCGCCTTCGCCTTTATTGTCGGCGCGCATGATGAAGGTGGCATATTTGATGGCAACCACCAACGTCAACGACCAGAAAATCAGTGATAAAACCCCCAGCACATGCTCAGGGTCGGTGGTTAATCCACCGTGAAAAACTTCTTTAATCGCGTAGAGCGGGCTGGTTCCGATATCACCAAACACCACACCAATCGCACCAAGCGCCAATTCTGTTAATTGTGATTTAGAGTGAGAAGCATGCTTAGACATAAATTCGCCAGATTTAAACGGATATGGCAACGATTATGCCACAGGGGTTAGGGTTGTTCGGATTCACAGCTGTTTCGATTGCTGGAGCAGTTGTTTTTCGAGATAGTCGATCATTAATCCGGCAATATCTTTGCCCGAGGTTTTTTCTATACCTTCCAGCCCCGGCGAAGAATTGACTTCCATGACCAGCGGCCCACGGCTGGATCGCAACAAATCGACGCCACACACATCGAGCCCCATGATTTTGGCAGCCCGCACTGCGGTCGAACGTTCTTCAGGACTCAGCCTGACAGCGCTGGCCTTGCCGCCGCAATGCAGATTGGAGCGAAACTCGCCCTCGCGGGCCTGGCGCTTCATGGCGGCCACCACTTTGTTACCGATCACAAAACAGCGAATATCACTGGCGCCGGCTTCGGCAATGAACTCCTGCACCATGATGTTGGCATTTAAGCCCATGAAGGCCTGAATCACACTGCGGGCGGCATTATCGGTTTCGGCCAGCACCACGCCGATACCCTGGGAACCTTCGACCATTTTGATCACCAGAGGCGCACCGCCCACTTCGGCAATCAAATCATCGATATTGTCAGGATTATGGGCAAACGCCGTAATCGGCATATCAATCCCTTTACGAACTAACAGCTGACTGGACGCCAGTTTGTCGCGTGATCGGCTGATGGCGGCCGAATCGTTCAGTGGCCGGGAACCCATCACTTCGAACTGGCGCAACACGGCGGTGCCGTAAAAGGTAATCGAGGCACCGATGCGAGGAATCACGGCGTCATAACCCAGCAGATTTTCACCCTGATAATGAATCGATGGCTTCATATCGGTGATGTTCATATAGCAGTGCGTGGGATCCAGCACTCTGGCCTGATGGCCTCTGGCCTGAGCAGCCTCCAACAGCCGGACACTGGAATACAGGGTGCTATCTCGCGAAAGAATAGCGATTTTCATGATTATCTCGGCGCTTGATCAAAAATGAATGGCGTCAAAATCCCTGACTTGTTGATGACGGGCATTGCTGGCAACAGCCTGATCCCTGACCAGCCAGACAGTGTTAAATCCGGCTTGTTGCGCCGCATCGAGCTCTTCAACAATGTCAGACAAAAACAGAATCTGCTCAGCGGCCAGGTGAAGTTGCCCGGCAATCGCCTGATAAGCAGCCGTTTCTCTTTTGCCGCCAATATGGGTATCAAAATAACCCGAAAATAAAGGTGTCAGATCGCCGGCTTCACTAAAAGCAAACAATAGTTTCTGCGCCTGTACCGAACCGGAAGAGTACACGTACAAATCCAGCCCCTGTTGCTTCCAGCGTTGCAAATTGCGACTGGCATCTTCATAGACATGGCCTTTGAAGTCGCCATGCTGATAACCGGCTTCCCAAATCAGGCCTTGCAGGGATTTTAGCGGGGTGATTTTCTGGTCGGCATCGATCCAGGCAATCAGTTGCTCGATGATCTGCGCTATATCCAGATCTGCGCCGACCGTTTTACGGACATCTTGCAGCAATTGCTGAACCTCGGGCTGCTGCTGATGCCGGTTGACGAACTCGGCGAGGTTGGCGCGGGCATAGGGAAACAATACATCTTTGACAAACGATAACGATGAAGTGGTCCCTTCAATATCGGTCACAATAGCTTTGATCATTTTTCGGCCAGATATTGCTCAAAATCAGGAAAAGTCGAAGCGATGCTGTCACCGGTATATTCGGCAATCCAACCGGCTTCATCGGTAAACAACCGGATGCACTTAAAATCCGGCGCGGCCCCCATATCAAACCAATGTTTGGTGTTGGCGGGGACACTGATCAGATCCCCTTGTTCACAAAGCAGGGCATAGACCTGATCGGCAACGTGCAGAAAGAATAAGCCTTTGCCTTCTACAAAAAAGCGCACTTCAAAATCACTGTGGGTATGTTCGGCCAGAAACTTCTGCCTTAATTGCGCGGCATTGGGATTATCGGCTTTAAGACTGATGACATCAGCCGACTGAAAACCATATTGCTGTTTAAGGCGCTGTACTGCGCTGTCATAAGCCAGCAGCACATCGGCAGGTTCGGCATCCTGACCAAACGCCTGTTCAGCCTGCCAGCGCTCAAATTGCACCTCGATGGCCTGTAGTTGCTCGGTAATCGCGGCGACATCGTGATAACGCACACCCGCCTGGGGCTGGGTATCCGGATAAATGGTCAGAACAGTCATTTATTAATCATCCCCTGCAAACGCAGCTCACATTCAAACAAAAATTCCAGTGCTTCCAGATAACGCAAAGTCGTCGCTACCGATGAGCCCCAGGTATAAAAACCATGCCCGCCAATCACATAGGCATGAATATCACCATGCTGATCCAGATAATCGTCAACGGCTTTGGCCAGCCGGGCAATATTCTGATCATTATCAAAAATGGGAATGACGATCTGGGTTTCGTGGCTATCGATTCCCGACAACGCTTTCAGCAGCTCATAGTTTTCCAGCACCAGTTGGTGCTTAAAAAAGCGTGGTAACAGGGTGGCATTGAGCGAATGCGGATGCAATACGGCCTGCACCTCGGGATAACGCTGATAAAGATGGGTATGTAACAAGGTTTCTGCCGAAGGCTTCTGACCATCCAGAGACTGACCCTGACTATCAATCAGCATAATATCTGCCGCTTGTAACTGGCCTTTGTGGCGGCCTGATACCGTGATGGCAATATTGCCATCGCTGAGCCGGGCCGAAAAATTGCCACTGGTGGCAGGCACCCAGCCTTTGCTGTCGATAAAACGACCGGCAGCAATCAGTTGCTCGGCCTTGTCATAAAATTCAGCGGTTTTTAAAGTCATCTGGAATGCTTTGCAGATTGCAAAAATAAGAAAAGAGTTGGCCTGTAAGCCGGGTTCTGTCGTGAACAGTCATTCATCTAGGCGACAAGTCACCCTGCCGCTCAAGCAATCTACCCAGGAGCCGCGCGGGCCGCGCGTATGCTCCTCTATTTGATCTTGCTCCGGGTGGGGTTTTCCCTGCCACACCTGTTACCAGGTGCGCGGTGCGCTCTTACCGCACCATTTCACCCTTACCCGTATCCGAAGAAACAGGCGGTATATTTTCTGTGGCACTTTCCGTGGACTCACATCCCCCAGGCGTTACCTGGCACCCTGCCCTGCGGAGCCCGGACTTTCCTCCCTTTTATTTGCATAAAACGGCGACTGTTCGGCCAACTCGGCGGGCATTATACCGAGTTGGCTGTAACCAGTCCTCAATCGGGCTGCAATTATTTACCTTGACTTTCCTGCTTGATTAACTGATTGGTGATCAGCAGCATGTTTTCCTGCGATTTGGCCGTCGATGCGGTGACTTTATATTTACCGTTGATAATCAACGCCGGTACTCCGGTAACGCCATATTGACCAGCCATGGTTTCCGCCTGACGCATTTTGGTATCGACCATGAAAGAATTGTAGGCATTACGAAAATCTTCATCTTTGACACCGTGATCGGCAAAAAACTTGGCCAGATCATCTTCGCTCAGTAATTTTTGTTTTTTGTTTTGAATGGCATCAAAAAAGTCGGCATGTAATTTTTCGCTGACACCCAGTACTTCGGCAGTGAAAAAGGCTTTGGCATGCTTGCCCCAGACATCACTGAATACGGCCGGCTGACGGATAAACTCGACATTGGCCGGCTTGGTTTTTAACCAGGCCTGCATCGCCGGCTCCAGACTGTAACAATGCGGACAGCCGTACCAGAAAAATTCAATCACCTCGACTTTGTCAGGGTTCTGCACCGGAAGCGCAGGCGAAATAACTTCATAACCATTTTCGGCTCTTGCGATCATCGAAAAGCATAACAAGCTCCATAGTGCGATCTTTCTCAACATCAGAGTTCTCCGTAAGAATGTAATCCAGATAAAAACATATTCACGCCTAAAAACGCGAATAAGGTAACAAAGAAACCAACCAGCGCCCACCAGGCCATCGGATTGCCGTTCCAGCCCTTGGTCAGTCGCATGTGCAACCAAGCGGCATAATTCAGCCAGACGATCAGAGCCCAGGTTTCCTTAGGGTCCCAGGACCAGTAGCCGCCCCAGGCTTCCGCCGCCCAGAGAGCACCGAGAATCGTCGCCAGCGTGAAAAAGGCAAAGCCCAGGGCAATCGCCTTATACATGACATCATCCAGCAGCGCCAGATCCGGCAACCGGCTATTGATGGCTCCCTGTGGATTCAGTTGCTGGGCGCGGTTTTTCAGAATGAACACCACGCCTATCATCGCCGCCAGCGAAAAGGCGCCATAACCGACAAAATTAGCCGGTACATGAATCTTCATCCAGTAACTATTCAGCGCCGGCACCAACGGCTGTATACCATCGGCATGACGATCAAAGGTGTACCACAACAAAAAGCCGACGGCGGCACTGATCACCAGCAACACAAAAGCGCCCAGACTGCGGGTCTGGTATTTTTGTTCGTAATGCAGATAGAGCAGGGCGGTAATCAGTGCAAACAGGATAAACACTTCGTAGAGATTACTCACCGGGATATGCCCGATATCAGCCGACATCAGATAGGATTCCCGCCAGCGCACCAGCAAGCCGGTCAAGCCCATGGCTGTCGCCGACCAGGTCAGCGCCGATGCCACCTTGCCGACAAACAGCCGGTTACTCAGCAAGGCTGCCAGATAACAGACAGTTGCCATGACATATAAGGCACTCATCCACATGATAGCTGACTGACTGGCCCACAGATATTTGAGCAAAAACGCCGTTTCGCCCCGGCCCAGATCCGTGCCATAACTGTTAACCGCCAGCAGGCTGAATCCGGTCACCACCAACAACAGCGTCTTTAAGGCATGCCAATGCCAGCCTAGCACTACCAGCATCAGGGCGGTAAACACCAGAATCGCCTGCTCATAGCCATCCATCAGCGCCCGATACTCGAAAGCAACGTAACTGCTGCCGGCCAGCAACAATAATAACCAGACGCTGTCATAGGCAGTGCGCGACTGCCAATAAGAAACCGGCTGATAAGAATACTCTAAACTTTTCATGACTGATTCAACCCACCACTGAACAGGAAAAAACTAAGACTTAAACGATTGCAATTGCTGCGCCAGCAAGGCAAATTCGCGATCAAAATCATAGCGGTTACGAACCGCCTGCCCAGCCAGTAACAGCGATGCCGTGCCGGCTTGCGGTTCCAGCAACAGCCAGATCCGGCGTTGCGGCAGATAAAACATACAAAACACACCCAGCACCAGCAATAAGCAACCTGGAAACACCAGCCACTGGCCCGGTGAACGGGTAATCTGCAAACCAGTCGCCTCGATATGCTGAAACTGTTTCAGCTCCAGCAACCACGGTGAACCATAAAAATGAGCCAGATTGGCCGCTTCGACCGCGTCGGTGAAAAACTGGTTATCAAACTCCGACAGACCAGCATCGGTTTTGATGCCTTCCTGATGCAATACATCCAAATAAAGATTTTTTAACAATTTCTGCAGCGTCAATGCATACAGCCCCGCAACCTGCTCACGCTGATCTTCGGGAACTGTTTTTTCAATCTCCGCAGCAATTTTAGGATACCCGCCCTCGACAAACTGGCTGGCCAGTTTAAGCATAAACGCCACCACCGTTTGCCGCTGCTTGATATCAGCCGGCTGAATGCTTTTACTGCTATCCACAGCATCAAGCGCAATCTGCCGCAATTTCTGCTGATTATGCAAATCCTGATAAAAGCGCATAAACCGCTGCAGGCTTTGCTGCTGGTCAGCCGGAATAAACCAGTATTCAAAAGGCTCGGCCACTTTGCTGCGCATGCCACTGACGAAAAACCAGCGTCCCTGTTGCTGATTCGGCAACATATACGTCAGGTATTCATTGGCCACCCCGGTCGCATCGCGCAATTTATACTGAAAACTGGGACCGACATTGACGAACTGTTTGTTGCCACTAGCATCCGGGGTGACGTTAAACGGTCTGAAATCGGAAATTTCCAGCGTCTGCTGTTCGAGAGGTGTATGGGCTTTGACCGTGGCTTTGAGCTCGAACGGCTGGCCGTCACGCTGTAACGGCCAAACCTGCAGGCTCAGATGGGAACCGCCATCGCCAAAGCTATTTTGATAAATGCTGAAGCCTTTGTAATTGAGCGGATGGTTTACGGCGATGGTCTGCTTAAGCGGCTGTTTCAACGCAGGATCAATAATAGTCAGATCACTTTCAAACGATTTCGGCTGGCCGCTGGGATAATGCTCGATCCTGAAATCATCGACCTGAATACTGAACGGCAACTTTTGCAGCAAATAGCCGTCTTTATAATCAATAAAGGCCAGATTGGCCTGATCACCTTCGGCAATATCGACATTGGCACGAAATGACAGGTTATCGCTGCCAAGCGTGCTGAGCGGCGGAATTTCGCTGGCCGGAATCCGACGGGTTTCGACCACCAGCTTGCCACGCCATTCGGCAATCTTCAGCGGCAGATTGCCGTCCAGCAAGCCACCGATACAAATCACGATAATCGCCAGATGGCTGAAAATATAGCCCCAGCGCCCGGCACTGCCTTTGCGGGCGGCGATCAGTGTTTCGCCATCCTGCGGTTTGATTCGGAACCGGTAATGATGCTGCTGTAACAGGCCGGTCAATCGTTCCATGCTGACTGCCGTGGCCGGCAGTTCCAGCTGCTGATGATAGGGCTGGCGCAGCAGCGCGGTACGCTGATAGTGCTCGCGGTAATCGCGCAAATCGGCAATGATCAGCGGCAAATGCCGGTACACGCACACTGAGGTAGACAGCACCAGAAAACCCAGAATCCCCAGAAACCAGGGCGCCGAATAAACGTTAAACAGCTCCAGCCGCTTGAATACCTCAAACCAGAACGGGCCAAACTTGAGTACATAGTCCGGATAAGGCTGATTCTGCTGCACCACAGTACCAATCACCGCCGCAATCGCAATCGCAACCAGCAACGTAATGGCCAGATTCATCGACCCTAAAAAGCGAAACAAAATACGGACAGTTGATTGCGGCATGAACAGCTTGGGGGACTACAGCAGAAAAATTAAGTCGATAAAAAAATGCCGCACCTGATCGAGTGCGGCAATTTGTTTGAACCGGCTAAGCTTATTTGATGGTTGAAATATACAGTGAAACAGCTTTGATATCGGCATCGCTCATCTTGGCGGCGATCATGTGCATCATGTTTTCGCGGTTTTTAGTCCGGCTGCCGGTTTTGAAATCGGTCAGGGTTTTCACCAGATAATCGGCATGCTGTGAATGCAGATTAGGATATGAAGCGGGTTTGTTACCTTCGGCATGAGGCCCGTGGCAGGCGATACAGGCTGAAACACCGGTTGACAATTTGCCGTTGCGATACAAATCGCTGCCATCGGCAATCAGCTTAGCCAGCTCGGCCTTTTTCTGTTCGTCAGTTTTTTCAGGGGCATCGTCGTCATCACTCACTGGCAATGTCGGCGCCGGATTGGCGGAAATCTTGCTGCCGGCATAATAAGCCGCCAGATCCTGCATGTCGGCTTCGTCGAGCCCCAGCGCCAAAGGCGCCATCATCGGCGCAATACGGTTGCCTTCTTTGAAGGCCTGTAATTGTTTTACCAGATAGCCGGGGTGCTGACCCGCCAGTTTAGGAAAGCCCGGCATGGCACTGTTACCATCATCGCCATGACATCCTGCACACATCGCCGCTTTGGTTTTACCGGCCGTTGCATTACCTTGCGCATAAACAAATCCGCTACCGCTCAATAAGGCAACAGAAACGGAAACAGTCAGCAGTTTTTTTATCATTATGGGCCCCTGTTCAGGAAGGTTGATTGACACCAGACTAACTTAAAGCCTGCCTGACGCTATAATGGCGGCGATTCTAACCGATTTATAAAGACTAAGCGAGACAGCGATGAATCCCATCTACCACCGAGCCAAATTCATCAACAGCGCTCCGCGCCTGCAGGATGCACCACCCGATCAAGGCCGGGAAATCGCTTTCGCCGGTCGCTCCAACGCCGGCAAGTCCAGTGCCATCAATACCCTGGTTCAGCAAAACGCCTTGGCCAGAGTCAGTAAAACCCCGGGCCGTACTCAGCTGTTGAATTTTTTCCAGATCGATGAGCAGCGCAAACTGGTCGATTTACCGGGCTACGGTTACGCCAAAGTCCCGGAAGCGATTAAAAAAGACTGGGGCAAAATGATGGAAACCTATCTGAGCCAGCGCCAGGCTTTATATGGCATCGTGCTGGTAATGGATATCCGCCATCCGCTAACTGACTTTGACTGGCAAATGATTGAATGGTGCCAGCATGGCAATCTGCGCATTCACATCATCCTGACCAAAGCTGACAAACTCAATTTCGGCGCTGCCAAAAATACCTTGCTGCAAGTCCAGCGCGAACTGAGCCATCTGGAAATTCCGGTCAGCCTGCAACTATTCTCGGCGCTGAAGAGAATGGGCATCGATGAGATTCATGAGGTTCTCGATCAGTGGTTTGAAGGGTAGCACTTGAATGGATAGCTGCCTGATAGCATAGGCTTTGTTGCATAAATCCCCGGTCGCCCCCAAGTTGCAAGGGAACTCACTGATCTCAATCTGAAATGCCCAAGCCATCACCCAAGAAATACCGAACCACGAATTGGCGAGACTACAACCAATCTTTGATACGCCGAGG
>CAIUWU010000262.1 GCA_903902945.1 uncultured Pseudomonadota bacterium | reverse complement strand
GGCAGAGGGTCAGGAAGACCCTTCTGCCAGCCCCGGGCTCAGGCCTGGCAGCGCAGGAAGTCAGCGGCATCGGGGCGGCGTTTCTTTGGGTACTTTCTTTGGCCGAACAAAGAAAGTACCGCGCCCGCCGGTGCGCGAACCGGCACTAAAACACCGCGCGCAGCGCACAAAAACCAACAAGCCACGCACCCACCCAAAGCCTAAAAACCAAAGCGATCAATGCCAATGAAAGTAAACTCCCAAGCCTCCTGCACTCTGGATCCCGGCAATCCCTGCCGGGATGACGGCTTCGATCCAGCCAATCACTACCGCGATGAGGGTTTCGATCCAGCCAATCCCTGCCGCGATGATAGCTTCGATTCAGCCAATCCCTACCGAAACAGCCGATTTAATTGCAGCCACCATAGGGTTTTAATCTAAACCTTCATGGCAAACCCAGTGCGGCAATCCAGCCAGATTACGGATACAAAGCTACAGTCTCCAGCCCCTGGCGCTCAGCTAAGCCAAACATCAGATTCATAGCCTGCACCGCCTGTCCCGAAGCCCCTTTGACCAGATTATCGATCACCGACAGAATCACTACGGTATTGCCGCCCTGCGGTCTGTGGATGGCAATCTGACAACGATTGCTGCCGCGCACATTGCGGGTATCGGCATGACTGCCGGCTGGCAGTACATCAACAAAAAACTCGTCCTGATAACGCTGCTCAAACAGGTTCTGCAAATCAGCGTCCTGCTGCAGGCTGGCGTACAAGGTAGCGTGAATGCCGCGAATCATCGGAGTCAGATGCGGTACAAAAGTCAGACCAACCGGGTGGCCGGCAACCAAGCCCAGTCCCTGACGGATTTCCGGCAGATGGCGATGCCCGGCCACGCCATAGGCTTTAAAGCTCTCCCCTGCTTCGCTCATTAACGATGACAGTTCGGCTTTCCGCCCGGCCCCGCTGACACCGGATTTAACATCGGCAATCAGGTTCTGACTATCAATCAGACCGGCTTCGATCAAGGGCAGAAAACCCAGCTGCACTGCAGTCGGATAGCAACCCGGACAAGCAATCAGCCGGGCCTGTCTGATTGCTTCGCGATTCAGTTCCGGCAACCCATAAACCGCTTCCGCGACCAGTTGCGGGCTGGCATGAGTCATGCCGTACCATGTTTCCCAGTCGGCAATCTCTTTAATTCGGAAATCCGCCGATAAATCGATCACCTTGATACCTTGATCCAGCAATTCGCCTGCCATCGTCATTGCAGTACCATTCGGGGTGGCAAAAAACACCACATCGCAATCCAGCAGATTTGCGGTTTCAGGCAGACTGAACAAAGCATCGCAATAGCCCCGCAGACTGGGATAAATTTTATCCACCCGCTGGCCGGCATCGGCCCGGGAAGTAACTGCGCTGACTTGCACATCGGGATGTAATGCCAGAATTCGTAATAATTCCACACCGGTATAACCGGTACCACCTACTATGCCTGCACGTATCATATGGTTCCTGTCTCGCCAAAAATCGATGAGCTGCCGCGACAAAGCCTGTGCGGGGCAGCGATAAAGCCGCCTATAATAAAGTTTATCGTCATTAGTAAAAACCTTTGATTCATGCGCGCTATCGAAATCATTGCCCAATCGGGCACCAATCGCCTGCAAATCACCGAGCTTGAGCAACCGGTTCCGGGTGCCGGGCAGTTGTTGATCCGGGTGGCTGCGGCGGGTGTCAACCGCCCGGACTGGATGCAACGGCAGGGGCTTTATCCGGCACCAGACGGCGCTTCACCATTGCTAGGCCTGGAAGTCAGCGGCACGGTAGCGGCGATTGGACCCGGGGTCGGCGGATTCAGCATCGGTGACCGAGTTTGTGCTTTATTAACCGGCGGCGGCTATGCCGAATATGCATTAGCCAGCGCAGTCTGTACCCTGCCGGTGCCTGACACGCTCAACTGGCAGCAGGCTGCGGCAATACCGGAAACCTTTTTCACCGTCTGGAGCAATCTGTGGCTGCGCGGTCATTTGCAGACCGGTGACAGCGTTCTGATTCATGGTGGCGGCAGCGGTATCGGCACTACTGCCATTCAGCTGGCCAAGGCTTTCGGTGCCAGGGTGTTTGTCACCGCCGGCAGTGATAGTAAATGTCAGCGCTGTTTGACACTGGGAGCGGATGCGGCAATCAATTATCATCAGCAGGATTTTGTTGTCCTGATTAACGACTTAACCCAAGGTCGGGGTGTTGATTTGATTCTTGATATGATCGGCGGCGATTATCTGCCCCGTAATCTGCAGGTGCTGGCTTGCGAAGGCCGTTTGCTGCAAATCGGGATTCAGGGCGGTAATCAGGCAAGCATCAAGTTGTGGCCGCTGATGGCCAAACGTCTGACGATTAGCGGCTCGACCTTGCGCAACCGCGAAGACAGCTTCAAGGCGCTGATTGCCGGACAACTGCATCAACAAGTCTGGCCGCTGCTGGCAAACGGCCAGATTCAGCCGGTGATCGATTCGGTATTTCCGCTGGCCGATGCTGAACGCGCCCATCAACGCCTGCTCAGCGGCGAACATTTTGGCAAAATCATTCTGGAGACTTAAATGCACTACACCACCCTGATTAGCGCCCGACAACTGGCTGACCATCTCGACCATCCGCAATTAGTGATTTTCGACTGCCGTTTTTCACTGGCCGACAGCACCGCCGGCCAGCGGGCCTACCGACAAGCGCATTTGCCCGCTGCGCGCTATGCCGATCTGAATCGCGACTTATCATCGCCGGTACAAAGCTACACTGGCCGCCATCCGCTACCGGATTTCCGGCAACTGGCCAGCAAACTGGGCGAATGGGGCGTCAGCAACCGGACTCAGGTCGTCGTCTATGATGACGCCAGCGGCGCGTTTGCCGGCCGGATGTGGTGGCTGCTGCGTACGATGGGCCATGAACAGGTAGCAGTACTCGATGGCGGTATCGGTCACTGGCAAAAACAGGGCTTACCGTTGACTACCGTGTTGCCGCGCCTTAATGCTGCCAGCTTTCGTTGCTATCTCGATACTAAACAATGGCTCAGCGCCAGCGATGTTGAAAACGCGCTGGCCCGCGGCGCAATCACGCTGATCGATGCCCGTACGCCGGAACGGTTTGCCGGCCTGCAGGAACCGATTGACCCGGTTGCCGGTCATGTTCCCAAAGCCATCAACCGCCCGTTTCAGCGCAACCTCGATCAGCAAGGACTGTTCCTCAGCCCATCTGAGCTGCGTCAGCAATTCCAGCGCCTGATCGAGGCAGATAACGGCAAACCCGTGGTGCATATGTGCGGCTCCGGCGTTACCGGCTGCCATAATCTGCTGGCAATGGAAATCGCCGGTCTTGGCGGTTCACGACTGTATGCCGGTTCCTGGAGTGACTGGATCAGCAACCCTAACCGTGATGTCGCTACTGTTTAACAATCACACCTCCATAATTATTGATGACCTTTTTACAGTTCAGGAAAATTAAGCATGATCTCTTATAGGCGGATCTGGCAGATATCGGGATTGCTGTTACTGATAGCGGCCAGCATCGCGGCTTTGGTCTACTGGCCCGTGACGGTCGAAGTCACGCA
Source organism: uncultured Pseudomonadota bacterium (assembly GCA_903902945.1). GTDB lineage: Bacteria > Pseudomonadota > Gammaproteobacteria > Methylococcales > Methylomonadaceae > Methylomonas. The sequence continues at coordinate 4,580 of CAIUWU010000262.1, read as the reverse complement.
GCCCAGACGTGGTCAGGCCATCGCGGTTATTTACGCCACTGGCATCGTTGAACCCAGTGTCACCCTGCCAATCGCTCCGCGTCAGAGCGGCCATCTGGTTGAACTACGGGTCGACGAAGGCGATACGGTTACAAAAGGCCAGTTACTGGCGCGGCTGAATGACAGTGATTTAAGCAGCACGGTCAGCGAACTGACTACCCGGCTGGCGTTTGCCCGCAGCTATTTTCAGCGCCTGCAAACCCTGAACCAGCGCAATCTGGTCGCCCAGGTCGATGTCGACCGCGCCCGGACCGATTTACAGGCTGCGGAAGCAGCGCTGCAACGTGCCGATGCCCAGCGTGATTTCATGACCCTGAGCGCACCCGCCGATGGCCTGATCATTCGCCGTGACGGTGAAATTGGCCAGTTTATCAATGTCGGTCAGGCGATATTCCATTTATCCTGCTGCGCACCGTTACGTGTCACCGCCCAGGTCGACGAAGAAGACATTGCCCGGGTTTACCCAGGCCAGACTGTGCTGCTGCATACCGATGCACTACCCAAACAGACTTTCAAGGCTACAGTCAGCGAAATCACCCCCAAAGGCGATCCTGTCGCTCGCAGTTATCGGGTCAGAATGACACTGGAGGATCCCGGTGAACTGAAAATCGGCATGACTGTCGATACCAATCTGCTCGCCGAACAACACGATAATGCTTTACTGATCCCCAGTACTGCGCTGGAAAACAACCGGGTCTGGCTAGTCGTAGCTGGCAAGTTGCATCAACAATCGCTAGAGACCGGCATCAGCGATGCCAGACAAACCGAAATCCTCAGTGGTCTGGATGAAAACGCACAGGTGGTGACCACGCTCCGCGATGGCTTCAGCGAAGGCCATCCAGCCCTGATTGCCCGTCAGCCCTGATGCCGATTCAACTGCAAATTGCCCTGACCCATCTGACCAGCCGTAAACGCCAGACACTGGTATCGTTGGGCGGCGTGATTCTGGGTGTGGCGTTTTTTCTGGCCGTTTCTTCGTTGATGCGCGGTTCTGAGCAAGACTTTATCAAGCGGCTGATCGATAACAGCCCTCATATCACCATCTACGACGAATATCGTCGGCCACAAACCCAGCCGGCCCAAATGCAATGGCCGGATGCGGCTATCAGCATCAGTCATCTGACGCCAAAAACCGAAAACCGCGGCATTCGCAGTTATCGCGAAAAGCTGGCTTTCATTGAATTGATACCCGGCTTACAGGTTGCGCCGGTACTGATAGGCCCAGCGGTGCTGAGCTTTGCCGGACGCGAACAGTCCGGCAGTCTGTCGGGGATCATTCCTGCCAAAATGAAAACGGTGTCGACGATTCAGGAAAAAATGCTGCAAGGTTCGCTGGATGCCTTAACCGCCAATCCTAATGGCATCATCATCGGCAAAGCCCTGGCCGATAAATTCCAGCTTGGTCTGGGTCGCAACTTGAATCTGGTCACTCAGGACGGCGGCAACCGGGTCATGAAGGTGGTCGGCATTTACCGCACCGGCAACGCCAATTACGACGAAACCCAGACTTTCAGCAATCTGAAACCGGCACAAGTGATGTTCAACCGCCCTAACCGCGTTAACCGGTTGCTGATCAAACTGCAAGATGCTTATCAGGCAAATCTTATCGCCAAACGGATCGAAGCCAATATCGGTTATAAGGCCACTTCCTGGATCGAAGCTTCGGAAGATATTCTGTCGCTGCTGACGGTGCGCAATATCATCATGTTCAGCGTAGTTTCGGCAATTTTGATCGTGGCTTCGTTCGGTATTTACAACACGCTGTCGACCATCGTCATGGAAAAAACCCGCGATATTGCCATCCTTAAGTCGATGGGCTTCCACGCTACCGACATTCGACTGATTTTCTTGTTTGAAGGCAGCATTATCGGTGCCTTGGGCAGCGTGCTGGGGCTATTACTGGGTGCCGGATTAATGCTGATACTGGGCCAGATTCAGGTGAAACCGCCCGGCGTATTGGAAATGACCAATCTACCGGTATGGTGGGGTGTCGAACAATTCGAGCTGGCGGCGGCCTTCGCACTGACTTCGTGTATTCTCGCGGCCTATTTGCCGGCCCGCCGCGCCGGTGACGTGCATCCGGTGGATATTTTGCGGGGGCAATCATGAGTCCGGTGTTACAGGTCGAACAGCTCAGCAAACGGCTGGAAGACGAGATTCCGGTCACGCTGGTCGACAATATCAGTCTGGAGATTGCGGCGGGCGAATTCGTTTGCATCATGGGGCCGTCCGGTTCCGGTAAATCTTCGCTGCTCTATCTGCTGGGCTTGCTGGATATTCCCAGCGCAGGCCGCATCTGGCTCGACGGCGAAGACACTTCACATTTTGGCGAAGATCAGCTAGCTAAACGCCGGCTGGAAAAACTGGGATTCGTGTTTCAGTTTCACTTTCTGCTGGCCGAATTCACAGTGGTCGATAATGTGGCACTGCCGATGCAGCGTCTGGGCAGACACCCGCAACCCGCGATCCGGCAACGGGCTTTAAGCTTACTCGAACAGCTGGGGGTGGCTGATCATGCCCATAAATACCCGCATCAGATTTCCGGCGGCCAGCGTCAACGGGTGGCAATAGCCCGGGCGCTAATCAACGACCCGCTAGTGATTCTGGCCGATGAACCTACCGGCAATCTGGATACGGCTTCCGGTGAGCGCGTGCAGCAGATTCTGGCCGACCTGACCCATGAGATGGGTAAAACGGTCGTGGCGGTCACTCATGATCCGGCATTTGCTCATCGGGCCGATCGTCAGATCATGCTGGTCGATGGCCGGATTCAGTCTGGCTGAAAGTGTAACGATGTCTTAAGACGGCCACGCCAACCGATGTTGGCGGCAGTTTCAGAATACTGCGCGCATTGTGAGCCGCGTTTACCCGCCTTTGCCACTGGCGTTGAAGACCGCCAATAGCTGATGCTCAACCCGCCATGCATGGCATAACTTCACGGTTTAATCGACACCCCCCACATTTACGGACGATAAGCATCTGATTTTTTGTGGCTTTGATTGGCTTTGGCTGATAGCGTGGTAAGCTCAAAAACAATGTTTTCTCGGGGGGTAGGCCATGCAACTCAAATTGCCATTCGACACGTCGCAACCGATATCAGGCGAAGCCAGTATTGCCATCGACAAGTCTGCAAAAGAGGTTTTTAACTTTATTGCTGACAATTTTTTCGAAAATTACCAGAAATGGGCAACCGATGTGGTCGAACTGGAACCGCTCGACACCGCCGAGGTTGCGGTCGGCAACAAAGCCAAGCAAGTCCGCGATGATAACGGCAACCTGGTCGAATCGATTTTTCAGTTTACCGGCTACAACCCCAATTTTGAATTCAGATTCGAGGGCATCACCGCACCTTATAAACATTGTTACATCCTCGATGAAATCGCTCAGCCCCCACAAACCCAGCTCACCTTCCGTTTTGAATTACTGGAACTGGATGTGTTTATGCGTCCGTTTCAGAAACTGATCCGGATCGCTATTGAAGAAGGTGCTGAAACCACTGTCAGCTCGATCAAAGAATTACTCAGCAATTAAATCGCCCGTACTGCATCAACCGGAGTTTTGTTATGCCTTTAATACTCGAAAAAGATAATGGAATTATTCCCCAAGTACTGTCAGCCATTCTCGATGAATGTGTTAATGGTGTAACACTGGCCGATCCCGACCAGGAAGATGCACCTATTGTTTACGCCAACAAAGCTTTCGAGCGTCTGACCGGATACACCCAGGAAGAAATCATTGGTTATAACTGCCGCTTCTTACAAGGTGAAGACCGCGATCAGGAAGCGCGTTTCGCGATTGCCGAAGCCATGAAGAATCATGCCGGTGTCGAGGTTACCCTACGCAACTACAAAAAAGACGGCAGCCTGTTTCACAATCACCTGAAAATCGTGCCTTTATTCGATAAAAAACAACGCGTCATTTATTACCTCGGGGTTCAGTATGACATTACCCAGAAAATCAACGCCGAAGACGAAATCAAAAGTCTGACCAATATGCTGCAGTCACGCTGATTTTTAACCTTATCTGCAACAGACAGGAGGCGAAATGACCAACTCGGATATCAACAACAGCAACCCCATGTTATTTAACGAAAGCCTGTTCAGTCTGGCACTGGTGGCCTTCGTGGTTTTACTGGTATTCGAGAAAATCCGCCCTTTTCGCCACTTTGACAAAAAAACCTATAAAGAATCGATCATCACCAACACCTCGGCGTTTTTAATCAATAACGTCATTTTGACTATCTTGAAAGCGTCGTCACTGTTTCTGGTCGCCCAGCAGTTTTCCAGCATCGGTTTACTCAGCGGCATGGATAACGGCATTTTGAAATCCTTGCTGACCTTTACCCTGTTTGATCTGGCGATTTATACCTGGCATGTCGCCAGTCACAAATATGAAGGGCTATGGCGTTTTCATAAAATCCATCACAGTGACAAGAGCTTCAATGTATCGACCGGTTTCCGGTTTCATGTCTTCGATCTGTTTCTGGAGATTATTTACAAATGCTTGTTTGTGATCGTGATCGGCGTCGATGCTTATCTGGT
>CAIUWU010000261.1 GCA_903902945.1 uncultured Pseudomonadota bacterium | reverse complement strand
GTCACCTTTCCATTTTTTTGTGGTGATGGACCCTAACATCAATGCGTTTGCCGGCCCCGGCGGTTATATCGGCGTCAATTCCGGCCTGATCCTGCTGACCGAAGCAGAAAGCGAGCTGGCTTCGGTTATGGCACACGAGATTGCTCACGTTACCCAGCGCCATTTATACCGAGCGATAGAAAAAGCCAGCAAATTATCGATTCCCACCGTAGCCGCGACCCTGGCTGCGGTATTGATCGGCACTCAATCGCCAAATATGGGCCAGGCCGCATTAATGGCGATTCAGGCCGGCAATATTCAGTTTCAGATCGACTTTACCCGTGAACATGAAAAAGAAGCCGACCGGGTCGGCATGCAGACCTTATCGCTGGCGAATTTTGATCCGCGCAGCATGCCGACTTTTTTTGAACGGTTGCAGCAATCCACCCGCTTCTACGGCAAAGGCGTACCCGAATTTTTAAGAACTCACCCGATGTCTGAAAACCGTGTCGCCGATACCCGAGGCAGAGCCGAAAACTACCCTTATCGACAATATCCCGACAGCGTCGGTTATTTACTGACCAAAACCAAAATTGCCGTGATCAGCGAGACCGATAAACGCATCGTGGCTCAACATTTCACGGCACTGGAACAACAAGGTACGGCATTACAACGAGCAGTTGCCCGTTATGGTTTGGGACTGATTCAGCTGGAAACGCTGCAATATGCCGCTGCCGCCAATATCTTTCAGCAGTTGGTCGATCAATACCCGCAACAACCGCAGTATCTGGCAGCACTGGCCCGCACCGCCAGCGAAGCCAAGGAATTTGACAAGGCCAACGCGCTGTTTGCCAGAGCCGTTAAAAACTTCCCCAATAATGATGCGATCAAAATCGAATACACTCGCAGTCTGCTGAAAAGTGGTCAGGCTGAACAGGCCAGACAAATGCTGCAAAGTCTCTCCGACAATCAGAAAAATCAGCCGTTCTACTATGAACTTCTGGCGCAAATCTTTGCCGAACTCAAACAACCGGGCGAATCACATCGTTATACAGCCGAGTATTACTACGTCACCGGCCAGACAGCCGAGGCCATTACCCAACTGCGCTTAGGCAAGCAGGTACCTGATCTCAGTTATCAGTTACAAGCAATCCTCAATGACCGCTTAAATTTCTTTTTGTCCGAGGAAGAAGAACAAAAAAACCAGAATCGCTAGAACATTAGAATGTATTAATACAGTTAATACTTTGTTTTTTAACCAAGATAATTTCGATCAAAAACCATTTTTTTAAAAAGCTAATTTTTAATAGACAGTGTTGGGGTTTTTCAATAAACTTCGCGCCACCTTGAAGGGGTCAATGACTCTTACGGTACGTTTCATCTTTAGGGGGAGGAAAGCGGCCTGTGATCAAGGCTTACAATAACAACAACAAAATAACGCATTACTAGACTGCCGATAGGCAGGCGTCCAGACATAATAAAAATAACAACCGGACGGGCCCGCTTGATGCGGGCTTTTTATTGCCCTTCATTCCGCAGCCAGTGCGCTTACATTGGCTAAGCGGCCAAATTGTCATATAATCGCCGGCCTTGTCTGAGTATCGACTGTACTCCCTATACTGCTGAGCGCAGCAAGTATCGAATCACCATTCAATTTGAATTGAGGCTTATCATGGCGCGCGTTACTGTTGAAGATTGTTTAGAAAATGTTGAAAACCGCTTTAAACTGGTGCTGTTGGCCAGCAAAAGAGCACGGCAACTGGAAAAAGGCGCCGATGAATTCGTACCGCGTGGCAAAGACAAAGATACGGTTATCGCCCTGCGTGAAATTGCTGCCGGCTTCGTCACCGAAGAAAACATTGACTTGCTGCACAAAGCCGGTCAGGTATCAGAAACCCAACTCGATTTCTAAATAGTGCTGCATGACTGAGATAGTCGCCCCTGCCAGCCACCTTCCTGTAGAGTTACCCGAAGAAAAACTGCTCAATCAACTCTGCGGCATCCTGCGCGGCTATCTCGATCAAGGCCAAATCAACGCCGTCATCCGGGCATATCACCTAAGTGCCCATGCCCACAACGGGCAATACCGTAAGAGCGGCGAAGCCTATATCTGCCACCCGGTTTCGGTCGCCATCATCCTGGCCTCGATGCATATGGATGCGCATGGCGTGATGGCCGCCATATTGCACGATGTCATAGAAGACACCTCGATCAGCAAACAGGAACTGGCCAGCGAATTTGGCAATGAAGTTGCCGAACTGGTCGACGGCGTCACCAAACTGTCCAAAATCGACAGCCGTTCCCGGGCCGAAGCGCAAGCCGAGAATGTGCGGAAAATGTTTCTGGCGATGGCCAAAGACCTGCGGGTAATCATCGTTAAACTGGCTGACCGACTGCATAACATGCAGACTCTGGGCAGCATGCCCAGCGACAAAAAACGCCGGATCGCCAAAGAAACTCTGGAAATTTATGCGCCAATCGCCAATCGTCTGGGCATGAATGGCATCCGCCATGAACTGGAAGCCCTGGGCTTCAAGGCGTTGTATCCCAATCGATATGCGGTGCTCAGCAATGCGGTCAAAAAAAGCCGCGGCAATCGCAAAGAAATCGTCGACACCATTCAAAGCGCGATCCAGCATCGTCTCAGCGAGATGGGCATGAACTGCACCCTGGCCGGCCGCGAAAAAAATATTGCCAGCATTTATCACAAAATGGTCAGCAAAAAGATTTCGTTTGCTGATGTGTTTGATGTGTATGCTTTCCGTATTTACTGTCATCAAGTAGATGACTGTTACCGCGCACTGGGCTGTGTACACAATCTGTTCAAACCGATTCCCGGCCGTTTCAAAGACTATATTGCCTTACCCAAAGCCAATGGCTATCAGTCGCTGCACACCATTCTGATCGGTCCGTTCGGGGTACCGATTGAGATTCAGATTCGTACCCATGAAATGCACCGCATTTCAGAATCGGGTATTGCCGCCCATTGGCTATATAAATCCGATAAAGATAAAAGCGAAATCATTCAGGCTCGTGCCAACGAATGGTTGCGCGATTTGCTGGAAATTCAGAAGTCGGCTGGCGATTCGCTGGAGTTCATCGACAACCTCAAAGTCGACCTGTTTCCCCAGGAAGTGTTCGTCTTTACTCCGAAAGGCAAGATCATCAAACTGCCACGCGGCGCGACTGTGGTCGATTTTGCCTACATGGTGCATACCGACGTCGGCAATGCCTGCATTTCGGCACGGATAGACAAAAAACTGGTGCCCTTGCAAACCAAACTAGAAAACGGCATGACCGTCGAAGTGATTACTGCAGCCTGGGCGCGACCCAACCCCTTATGGCTGAACTACATCACTACCGCCAAGGCGCGCAGCTGTATCCGGGCTTATCTGAAAAACTTCAAACAGCAGGAAGCTATCAATCTGGGGCGCCGCTTGCTGGAAAAAGAGCTGCAAAGCATCAACATCCAGCTGGATCAGGTCGACAACCAACGCATCCTGCAGGTATTACAGGTACTGAAAAAGCCATCGCTCAATGACTTGCTGGAAGACATTGGTCTTGGCAATCGCATGCCTTTCCTGGTAGCCAAACATATTGCCCAAACCGACGCCAATGCCGGGGTCAAACTCGATGACAACACGCCCCGAGCCAATACTCCGCTAGTGATCAAAGGTACCGAAGGCATCGTGGTCAGTCTGGCCAAATGCTGCCGGCCCATTCCGGGCGATCCGATTATCGGTTTCTTCAATCCCGGCAAAGGCATCGTGGTGCATCATCACGAATGCCGCAACAGCAGCGAAGTGCGTAAAAAACAGACCAGCTGGCTGGATGTGGAATGGTGTCAGGATGCGGTCGGCGAATTTCCGGTGGAAATCCGTATTGAACTGCTCAATCAGCGCGGTTCGCTGGCCACGATTGCCTCAACCATTTCCAGCATGGATTCGAATATCGAGAACATTACCGTTGTCAGCCAGGATGACCGGGTCTCCGTCGACCTGCTGACGCTGGCAGTGCGTGACCGTATCCATTTGGCTACCATCATCCGTAAACTGAAAAAACTCTCTATCGTTTTAAAAATTACCCGTCTCAAGGCATAACATGAACAAGGAAATTATCTCTACCGCCGACGCACCTGCCGCTATCGGCACTTACTCGCAAGCGGTCAAAGTCGGCAATACCGTCTATCTGTCTGGCCAGATCGCACTGGACCCCGCCACCATGCAGGTGGTGGAAGGCGATATCAGCGTGCAGATTCGCCAGGTATTTAACAACCTGCAAGCCGTTGCCCAAGCAGCAGGCGGCAGTTTTGCCGACATCGTCAAACTGAATGTATTTCTGACCGACCTGAGCAATTTTCCTATCGTCAACGAAATCATGGCCGAGTATTTTCAACAGCCCTACCCGGCCCGTGCCGCGGTTGGGGTTGCCGCTCTGCCCAGAGCCGTTGGCGTGGAAATGGATGCGGTCATGATACTGACCGACTAAGCCCGGTTTTACATGCCTCAACACGAACCGCTGCATCTGCCGGTTACCCAACTGACAGGCATCGGTTCGCAATCCGCGCAGCGTCTCGAAAAACTCGGCATACACACCATTCGTGACTTACTGTTTCACCTGCCGCTGCGTTATCAGGACAAAAGCCGGATCCAGACTATCAGCCAGCTAGTAGCCGGCAGTTCGGCACTGGTTTGCGGCACCGTCGAATACACTGAATATCCTCAACCAGGCCGCTCGACCATCACCTGCCGGATCAGCGATCACAGCGGCACACTGAGCTTACGTTTTTTTCATTTTTCCATTCGCCAGATTCAGCCCTTGAAACCCGGCACCAAGCTGGGCTGTTTCGGGGAAATCCGTCACGGCTTCAACGGCCTGGAAATGGTGCATCCCGAGTATCGAGTGATCGAGACTCCCGAGCAATTACTGGAAAGCAGCCTGATTCCGGTTTATCCGACAGTCGAGGGTTTGTCGCAGCGGACACTGCGCAAGGCAGTGCAACAGGCATTGACCTTATGCCAGCAGTGCGACAGCCTACAGGACTGGCTACCGCCTCAGCTTTGCAAGGCTCATCAATTTCCGTCACTGCGGGAAGCCTTGCAACTGTTACATCAACCTCCCGCAGAACTGACGCCGCTATTAGTCAACGGCCACGATTTCCCGGCACGAAAACGCCTGGCATTTGAAGAATTTCTGGCTCACCACCTGGCCTTGCTGCAAGGTAAACAAGCTTATAAGCACTGGCAGGCGCCGGTGTTGCGACTAAACCCGACCAGCAAACAGCGCTTCATCGACTGCCTGCCATTCAAATTAACCGGTGCGCAACAGCGCGTGATTGCTGAAATCGAACAAGACTGCAGCCAGCCTAAACCGATGCTGCGCCTGATTCAGGGAGATGTCGGCAGCGGCAAGACCGTGGTGGCTGCCTTGACGGCTTTAGCCGCGCTTGATAATGGCTATCAGGTAGCCTTGATGGCGCCTACCGAGTTACTGGCCGAACAGCATTTTGCCAATTTCCAGAACTGGTTTGCCAACCTCGATCAGCTGCCGTGTTTTCTGAGCGGTGCTGTCAAAGGCAAACAGCGGCAGACGACCTTAAATGCCATTGCCAGCGGCGAAGCAGCCATAATCATAGGCACCCATGCCCTGTTTCAGGACAGTGTGCAATTTCACAAACTGGGTCTGGTAATCATCGATGAACAACACCGCTTCGGTGTGCATCAGCGTCAGGCTTTACGCGCCAAAGGACAATATCAAAATATCCGACCCCATCAGCTGGTAATGACCGCAACCCCGATCCCGCGCACCCTGGCAATGCTCAGTTATGCCGATCTGGATATATCGGTGATCGATGAATTACCCCCCGGCCGTCAAGCCATTACCACCCGTGTCATCAGTAATCAGCGTCGCGAGGAAATCGTGCAGCGCATCCATGACTGGATCGCGCAGGGCCGTCAGGTGTACTGGGTCTGTCCGCTGATCGAAGAATCGGAACAACTGCAATGCGAAGCGGCGGAAAAAACGGCGCTGCTGCTCAGCCAGCTGTTACCGGATGTCCGCATTGGCTTACTGCATGGCCGGCTGAAAGCCACCGACAAAGATCAGGTCATGCAAAGCTTTAAAAACCGCGCCTGTGATTTGCTGGTCGCGACAACGGTAATCGAGGTCGGTGTCGATGTCCCCAATGCCAGCCTGATGATCATCGAAAATGCCGAACGTCTGGGGCTGTCACAACTGCATCAGCTGCGCGGCCGTGTCGGTCGCGGCAGTATCGATAGCTATTGCCTGCTACTGTATCAGCCACCTTTATCAGAAACGGGCAAACAGCGGCTGGCGATCATTAAACAGTATCAGGATGGCTTCATCATTGCTGAACGGGATCTGGCGCTACGAGGTCCCGGCGAAGTGATGGGCACCCGCCAGACAGGCCAAATCCAGTTCAGAATTGCCGACCTTGAACGCGACAACGATTTGCTGGACGAAATTCCCGCCGCTGCCGCCTGGATCAAGCAACACAGCCCGGCAGCAATCACAGCGTTGATCCAGCGCTGGGTTGGATTACAGCGTCATCAGTATCACGACATTGCCTGAGCTTGTGGTTTAGGTGGGTAGTTGTGGTGGTAGTTTTAGCAGTCAGTTGTTACCATAGCCGCTTAAGTTGCTGAGTGGATATTCGCATGACAGATTTGTTGAAATTGTTTCAAGAAACCTCTGCCCTTTATGGCGGCAATGCCAGTTATATTGAATATCTGTACGAACAGTATCTGAACGATCCCGAATCTGTCAGCGCTAGCTGGCGTGAACGTTTCGCGGCGATACACGCCGGTTCCACAGAAGAAATTCGCCATAGTGCGATTGTCGAGCGCTTTGAGAAACTGGCGATCAATGAGCCTGGCCGTCTGGCACGGATGCAGGGCTTTACCGAACAAAGCGTCAAAAAACAATCTGCGGTTGCCCGCCTGATCAACCAGTACCGAGTTAAAGGCCACCAGATCGCCCGCAATAATCCCTTAGGCAGTCAGATCAGTATCCCCGCCGATTTGGAGCCAGTTTATTACGGCCTGACCGAAGCGGATATGGCAACCGTGTTCGATACCGGTGGCTTATGCGGCATTGATCGCCTGCCACTCAGCGACATCATTCAGATGCTCAACAATATTTACTGCGGCAGCATCGGCAGTGAATACATGCACATCGTCGACAACGATGCCAAGTGCTGGATCAAAGACAAACTGGAAGGGGTCAGAACCAATCTTAGTCAGCACAGCGATAAGCGTTTGTGGCTATTGAAACTACTGATCGCCGCCGAAGGTTTCGAGCGATTTTTACATCGTAAATATGTCGGTCAGAAACGCTTTTCCCTGGAAGGCAGTGAATCGCTGATTCTGATTCTTGATGAACTGATCCAGCGCGCCGGTGAAAACAAAGTCAAAGAGATGGTGCTGGGTATGGCGCACCGTGGCCGCTTGAATGTCCTGGTCAATATTCTCGGCAAAAGCCCGGCGGCTTTGTTCGGTGAATTCGAAGGCACCCATACCTCCACCCCGGGGGCCCTGACCGGTGATGTCAAATATCACATGGGTTTTTCATCCAACATTACGACACCGGGCGGCGAAATCCATCTGACACTGGCCTTTAACCCTTCGCATCTGGAAATCATCAACCCGGTAGTCGAAGGCTCGGTCAAAGCCCGTCAGGATCATCTCGGCCAGGAAGGTATCAAACAGATTATTCCGGTTCTGATTCACGGCGATGCGGCTTTTGCCGGCCAAGGCATTGTCATGGAAACCCTCAATATGTCCGAAACCCGCGCCTTTCATACCGGCGGCACCGTGCATATCGTAATCAACAATCAGATTGGCTTTACCACCAGCAACCCGTTCGACGCCCGTTCCACACTGTACTGCACCGATGTGGCCAACATGATTCAGGCGCCGGTATTTCATGTCAACGGTGATGATCCTGAAGCCGTAGTCTTCATCAGCCAGCTGGCCATGGAATACCGGATGAAATTCCATAAAGATGTGGTGATCGACCTGATCTGCTATCGCCGCCATGGTCATAACGAAGCCGACGAACCGGCGGCCACCCAGCCTATGATGTACCGGACTATCACTGCCCTGCCTACCACCAAGCAGCTCTATGCCCAGCAACTGATTCAGGAAGGCATTACCAACGACAGCGATGTCAGCAGCATAGAACAGGATTACCAGCAATTATTGGTCGATGGCAAAGTAGTGTCGCGACCCATCGTTGAACGCGATCTGAATTCTTACACCACCCGCTGGGAAAAATTTTTGAATCGCCCCTGGGACGTCGACTGTGATACGGGGGTCAGCATTGAAATGCTGCAGCGTTGCAATGCCGGCCTGCAAGTTTTGCCTGCTGATTTTCAGCTGCATTCACGAGTTGCCAAAGTCATGGCCGACCGTCAGCAAATGGCCGACGGCCTGCTACCGCTGGACTGGGGTTTTGCCGAAATCATGGCCTATGCCAGCTTGTTACAAGAAGGCTATAACATCCGTCTGACCGGCCAGGATGTCGGTCGCGGTACTTTTTCGCATCGACATGCGCTGCTGTTGAATCAGAACAACGGTGAAAATTATCTGCCACTGCAGCATCTTGCTGCTGAACAAGGCAAGGTTCAAATTTTCAACTCCTTGCTGTCAGAAGCCGGAGTACTGGGTTTTGAATATGGTTATAGCGCCACCGATCCCAACACGCTGGTGATCTGGGAAGCGCAGTTTGGCGATTTTGCCAACGGGGCTCAGGTGGTCATTGATCAGTTCATCAGTTCCGGCGAAAGCAAATGGGGCAAACTCAGCGGCTTGGTGATGCTGCTGCCGCACGGTTTTGAAGGACAAGGGCCGGAACATTCTTCCGCCCGCCTGGAGCGCTATCTGCAATTGTGCGCCGATCAGAATATTCAGGTCTGTGTCCCCACCACGCCGGCACAGATTTTTCATTTATTACGGCGGCAGTTGCTCAGAAATTATCGTAAACCGCTGGTAGTGATGAGCCCCAAAAGCCTGCTGCGCCATAAACTGGCCGTCTCTACGCTGGCAGAGCTGAATCAAGGCGGATTTCAACCCATCATCGGTGAACAGGATGCGATAGGCAACGAGGCGGTGAGCC
>CAIUWU010000260.1 GCA_903902945.1 uncultured Pseudomonadota bacterium | reverse complement strand
TATCGTGTGCTGTCTAATCCCGAATTACGCGATGAATACGACCGGCTATGGGGCAGAAATCAGTATGGCAACAAGACCAAAACCACCCCTCCTCCTGAAAATCGGCAACCTGCCAAAGTACCCAAATTTGATCTTGGGGCAATCGGTTTGCAATTTTCAGGCGGCCAATCCGCCGGCAATTTTACAGAGGCTCATGAAGCCACTGTAAAAAAAGCCGCAAAAGACGGTAACCCCGATGCCCAGATTGAATTGGGCAGACGCTATTTCATCGGGCATGGCCTCAATCAAAACCATACCGAAGCCTTTGAGTGGTTCCGTAAAGCGGCCGAGCAGAACAATACCAATGCCCAGACTATATTGGGATTTATGTATGCCAACGGCATTGGCGTTGAAGCCAATGAAATCAAAGCCTTCATCTGGTTCAGGCGTGCCGCCGAACAAGGCGATCACGATGCGCAGTTTCGATTGGGACTCTGCTTTTATGCCGGTTTCGGGGTTGCGCAGGATTACCAGGCCGCATTGGCATGGCTTAATCGGGCCAGTGCCCAAGCTAACAGCAATGCTCAGTATTTACTGGGTTTTATGTATGCTCAGGGCGAAGGCGTAGCGCAGAATGTTAATCTGGCGCTTGGCTGGTATCGAAAATCAGCAGCGTCAGGTAATGCATCAGCCCAGGAAGAGTTGAATGCATGGGTTGCTGCAATGCCATAATAAACTTTGGGTTTATATTCTTTAAACTAACAGCACTCTTTAAACCAATCGAAAGGATGGCTAGAATAGCCGCCGGAGATAGTAATAACCGGCTTGGTTTTGCTGCGATAAGCGGCAAAACCGGGCTTTTTTTTAAAACAATAATTATTAGAGGTATTCATGAGCAAAGTTCTAAACGAAGTCCTGCTTGCTAACCGCGGTTATGTAGCAAACTTCACTAAAGGTGATCTCCCCATGCCACCAGCACGTCAGTTTGCCATTCTGACCTGTATGGACGCCCGCCTTGATCCGGCCAAATATGCCGGCCTGTCGGAAGGCGATGCTCATGTAATCCGTAATGCCGGTGGTCGTGCCAGTGACGACGCCATCCGCTCTCTGGTGATTTCCTACAAACTGCTCGGCACCAAAGAATGGTTTGTGATTCATCATACCGATTGCGGCATGGAAACTTTCACCAATGACATCATGGGCGATTTGCTGGCCAGCAGCCTGCAAACTTCCAGTATCGATGCTAGCGGCTGGCATGATAACAACCCGGGCCCAGGCTCAACCGATGGCAAATATATCAACTGGCTGACCATTAAAAACCAGGCCGAAAGCGTTCTGGAAGACGTAAAACGGATTAAAGCCAGCTCATTGGTACCGTCTCATATTCCTGTTTACGGTTACATCTATGATGTTAAAACCGGCAGCCTGATCGAAGTACCCGAAGCAACCGAAGCCGGTAAAGCTTCCTGATTCACCCCTCAAGAGCGATGCGCTGCTAGTCGGTGTGTCGCTCTTACCCTGTCAAAACAGCATTGACCCGTTGCAAATCCTCTACGGTATCGACACCGGCTTCGGGGGTCTTGGCAACCACTCTGACGGCAATTTTTTCGCCCTGCCAAAGTATGCGCAGTTGTTCCAGCGCTTCAATCCGCTCCAGCGCCGATGTTTCCCAGCAGCAATACTGCTGCAGAAAACCCACTGTATAAGCATACATACCTATATGACGTAAATGCGGCAGCAACGGCTGTTCAGCCGCTGCGGACGGAAAATTCGCCCTGTCCCAAGGAATAGCCGCGCGACTGAAATACAGCGCATAACCGGCTTTATCCAGTACCACCTTAACGGCGTTGGGATTAAAAATCTCCTCAGCCTGATCGATTCTGGCCGCCAGGGTCGCAATACCCGCCAGTTGCTGGCTAGCCAGGGTTTCGGCCAGATCGCGGATATACAGCGGCGGTATCAGAGGCTCATCACCTTGCAGATTGACCACAATGGTTTCAGCCGACCAGCCCAAAATTGCCGCCACTTCGGCAATTCGCTCGGTACCCGACTGATGATCCGCACCAGTCATCACTACTTCGATGCCCAAGGCGCTAACTGTGTCAAAGATACGCTGATCATCAGTTGCCACCACAACCTGCTCGGCACTGGCTTCCAGCGCCCGCTGACACACATGAGCAATCATTGGTTTACCGGCGATGTCCAGCAATGGCTTGCCCGGTAAACGGGTTGAGCCATAACGGGCCGGAATCACCACTTTAAAAGCGGTACTCATTTATAGAGGGCCTGACTTTCTTCATCACTGAGTTCACGCGCTTCATCTTCCAGCATTACCGGAATCTCGTCACGAATCGGAAACGCCAGTTTATCGGCGCGGCAAATCAGTTCCTGTTGCGCCTGATGGTATATCAGTGTGCTTTTGCAAATTGGACAAGCGAGTATATCGAGCAGTTTTTTATCCATGATGTTTCTTGGCTAGTAAAGTTAAAAGATTATGCGTAAACCTGGGGTCCAGATACGCAGTGACGGGAACATACCAATGCTGCGGCTGGGCAAAGGCT
>CAIUWU010000259.1 GCA_903902945.1 uncultured Pseudomonadota bacterium | reverse complement strand
TTTACGCCATCTGCCTTCCTGTTCTGCCAGTTGCTCGAAACGCACGGCACTCAGATGACCATACTGATCTTCGATGGCTTCCAGCGGGCTCATGCCTTCAGCCAGCCAGATGCCTTCGGCCAGCGCTTCGTGAATTTCTTCATGATTCTGACGGTAAGCCGGTGAGTCTTTGATGCCTTTACGGTAGAACATGGTCACACCCCCCCAAGCATGCAGGAACGGCAGGAAGTCGGGTTTTTCACCCGCCGCAGCGGCACGTTCACGCTCTTGTTCAATGACGCGGCCATGCGCCAGAAACTCTTCGAGAATTTCCAGTTCTTCGGCATCGTAACGGCTGCGCACCGACGCTTCACCGTATTTGGCAACCAGCTTGTCATAGCGTCGAACTATTTTGCTGACCTGTACTGGATAGTAAGCCAGTAATTCGGTAGCGGTATCGATTGCGGTCAAACCGCCGCCGATGACGCCGGCCGGTAGGCGTACCTGCAAATTGGCCAGTGACGAATCTTTCGCCGCGCCGGTCAGCTGCAAGCCCATCAGGAAGTCGGACGCTTTACGGATACCGCGGGTCAGGTTGTTTTTCAGATCGATAATGGTCGGTTTGCCGGCGCCGCTGGCGATGGCAATGTGATCAAAGCCCAGATCCCAGGCTTCATCGATGGTGACGCTGCCGCCGAAACGTACGCCGCCATAGCATTTAAAGGCAGATCTGCGTAACAGGTTGAGATAAATCACTTTCAGGAAGTTTTTATCCCAGCGCACGGTAATGCCGTATTCGGCGACACCACCAAAGCCCAGCATGACCCGCTGGTCGAGTTCTTCGTACAAGCTTTGGAATTCAATCACCGGTTGTGGCACGGTATTGCGGTCGCCGGTTAGATATAGGGGTAGCGGCTCGATTTTCAGGGCATCAATACCGACTACGCCGAAACCTTCATTCAGCAGGTAATGCGACAAGGTATAACCGGCCGGACCCATACCCGCCACCAGCACGTTTTTACCGTTGTAGGGCAGGGCGGTTGAGCGTTTGACGTTTAACGGATTCCAGCGTGTCAGCAGACTGTAGATTTCAAAGCCCCAAGGCATGAACAGTACATCGGTCAGCACATTGGTTTCGATTTGCGGAATGTTGACCGATTCGGTTTTTTGGTAAATACAACCGCGCATACAGTCATTACAAATCCGGTGGCCGGTACCTGGACACATCGGGTTATCGATGATGATCATCGCCAGTGCGCCAATATTGTCACCCTGACGTTTGACAACATGCATTTCCGAGATTTTTTCTTCCAGCGGGCAGCCGGTCATCAGGGCGCCCAGATGGTTGGTTTTGAAGCTGCCGTCTTTTTTGTTTTTGATACCTTTGGAGCAGGAATCGTTGTCCCGGTCATGACAGTAAATGCAGTGATCCACTTCATATAAGACCTGACGTTGGGCATAGCGTTTGTCAGTCAAGGCAAAACCGTCACGGCGACGTTCATGGCCTGCTTCACAAGCCCAGGCCTGATATTGATCACGGGTCACGCTGTCATGCGCGACCAGATTGTCGAGGTCGGTTTTTTCCGGCACCTTGAAGCTTACCCATTGTTTCACCAGCGCTTGCAGTTCAGGCGCTTGTTTGGCGGCAAAACTCCAGCGATAGACCAGATCCAGTGCGGCCGCCACCAGGCTGGCAGGACCATCAGCCTGTCCGACCAATGCTAAAGATTGCAGTCCGCTGACATCGTTGTCGTTCAGTTCTGGCTGTTGCGATAAGCGCCAGAGACTGGCCGCTGTCAGTGCTACCGCAAATTCCGGGTCATGGGCATGTAGGTCTTGGTGACCCAAGGCTTGGATTAGCGCAACTAATTGATTGTTCAGTGCGGCAATGTCCCAGCCTTCGATAGTCTGACCTTTGAAACGGCTGGCCAGTTTGCCGACGATTTCGCTGCGGTAGACAAAAATGCTGTTGAATTCGCCGCGGATTTTTTCGATTTGCTGTTCACGGACATCCGACACATTAAACAGCTGGGCGACAAAAGTACCGACCAGCGGTGCAGTTCTGACCAGCAATTCCGAAATCTGCTCGGCGGCCATGCCTTCGCCCTGGTTGGCGCGATACGCAGCCAGTTCGGCAAATAATTCAGGATCATGCTTCTGGACCGATTGATCAAAAACGCTGAGCAGATCAGCGAGACGTTTCGCATCATACAGATCGGCATATTCAAAACCGGGGATGCCCAAGGTCAGTTTGGTAAGGTCGCTGCTATTGATTTGTGTCATCAGATATTCCGTTCTTGGCTTGGATTCAGGGGAATCGATCGAATTAAGGAAGTTCGTCGATGGTGTCGTCTTTTTCGGCCGGCATCAGATCTTCACGTTGCAGACCCAGGCTTAATGCCAGTGAGCTGGCGATGTAAATCGAAGAGTAGGTGCCTTTGACCACGCCGATCAGCATGGCAATCGCAAAGCCGTGTATGGTTTTGCCGCCGAGGAAAGCCAGTGCCAGCAGGGTTAAAAATACCGTCAGCGAGGTCAGAATGGTACGGCTCAGGGTGTCGTTCAGCGCGCGGTTGGTGATGTCGAAAATAGATTCACGACGGCTGCTGCGCACGGTTTCACGAATCCGGTCGTAAACCACGATGGTGTCATTGATCGAATAACCGACCAGCGCCAGAATCGCCGATAAGACGGTCATGTCGAATTCCCAGCCGAATACCGAAAAGAAGCCCATGGTGATGATGGTGTCGTGGAACAACGCGGCAATCGCACCGACTGACAGTTTCCATTCAAAACGGGCGCTGACATAAATCATCACGGCAATGAACGAGAACAGCAACGCCAGACCGCCGTCGTTGACCAGATCTTCACCGACTTGCGGACCGACAAATTCGACGCGGCGGATTTCACCGGCTTCCGGCTGACTGCTGTTGGCAGCGCTCAGCACTTGGTCGGTCAGTTGCTTTTGGGTGATATTTTCGATCGGTTTCAGACGCAGCAATACATCCTGCGAACTGCCGAAATGCTGGATATTGGCGTCACCGAAGCCTTGTTTTTCCAGGGTTTCCCGCATGGCGTCCAGATTGACCGATTGGTTGTAGTGCATTTCATAGACGCTGCCGCCGGTAAAGTCGATACCGAAATTCAGGCCTTTGACCATGAATGAAACCAGCGAAATCAGAAACAGGGAGCCTGAGAAAATAAAAGCTAATTTTCTTTTGTTCAGAAAATTAATGTTCCGGGAGGACGACATAGCGTGATTCCTAAGTTTTAAATGTAAAAATCGGTTATCGAGAACCGCTTAAAGCGCGAAATGGGCCGCTTTGCGGCCAGCAGGCCGCGAATTGTACTATTTTCTCCAGAAAGCGGGCGTAAAAAGCACGATCAAGGTAAAGATCTCCAGCCGGCCCGATAACATGGCCAGCGAACAAATCCAGGTTTGGAAATCAGTAAGACTTTGAAAATTACTAGCCGGACCGACTTGTTCCAGGCCCGGGCCGGCATTGTTGATGCAGGCAATAATCGCGCTCAATGCCGAAATAGGCCCCATGCCGGAAAAGATTAACGAAAAGGTCAGTACCACAATGGTAATGAAATAGAGAAAGATGAAAGCCAGAACTGCAAAGATGATTTTATTGGCAATTACGGTGTCGCCGATGCGGATCGGATTAACGGCTCGCGGATGCAGAATGCCGAAAATTTCCCGTCCGGCTTGTTTCCATAACAATAAAGTACGGAACATTTTAATCCCGCCGCCGGTCGAGCCGGTGCAGGCGGTAATGCAGCTCAGATAGAGCATCCACCAAGGGACGAATGGTGGCCATTGACCAAAATCGGTGCTGACAAAACCACAGTCGGTGGCGATCGACACCAGGTTAAAGCTGACATGGCGCAGACTGGTCTGGAAATCGGAATAAACGTCGAAATGCCATAAATAGCCGGCGCATAACAGAATGCTGCCGATGATGACCGCCATCATTAGCGGGGCTTCAGGATCGAACAGGTAAGGTTTCAGGCTTAACTGGTGAATTGCCTGATAGTGGACAGCAAAATTCATTGCAGAAATCAGCATGAAAACCGTCAGCACTACTTCAATGGTGACCGAGTTGAAATAACCGACATTGGCATCATGAGTCGAAAAACCGCCTAACCCCAGGGTGGCGAAGGCATGACAGATGGCATCAAACCAGTCCATACCGGCCATTTTGAGGCTGATGATGCAGGCAACGGTGATGCCGGCATAGACCAGCCACAACAGGCGGGCGGTTTCGGCGATCCTCGGGGTCAGTTTGCTGTCTTTGACCGGCCCGGCAATTTCAGCTTTATACAACTGCATACCACCCACGCCCAGTAATGGCAAAATCGCTACTGCCAGTACGATGATGCCCAGGCCGCCAATCCAGTTCAGTTCATGGCGCCACAGGTTTAGTGAAGGGGCCAGATTGTCCAGCCCGGACAGTACGGTCGCACCGGTGGTGGTAAAGCCGGACATGGTTTCAAAAAAGGCATCGGTAAACGACAGCTCAGGAATTCCCCACAACAACGGTAAGGTGGCTGCTGCTGCCATCAGGACCCAGAACAAAGCCACCAGCAAATAGCCGTCGCGGTTCTTCAGTTCGGCCCGATAGTTCATGGTGATTAAAGCCAGCAGACCACCGCTGACGATGTTTATGGTCATGCCCTTGGTAAAGTGATCCAGCATGCCGTCATTGAAGTACAGTGAAGTGGCAATCGGTAACAAATAAGTCAGACCAAAAACGACCAGAATCAGGCCAAGTACATAAGTGATGGTTGAAAAACGGCGCATAGTGAACAGATAGGCAAGGATTCCTGATTTAAGGCGGCGATTGTATCAAAGAAACTTTGTCAGCATTTTGCTATCCCGGAAGCGGTGGGCTTTGAGTGGGTCTTAGTCATCGTCTTCATCAGGGATCTGGTTCTTGAGCTGCTGAGACAATAAAGTCTGCGCACCGGTCACTACCAAGGCTTCGCCGGCCTGAACCGCACTGGGGCCTGACTCGGGGATTGGACGGCGGCTGAACTGATTGGCAGCGGTTTTGATAAACACGAAATTCTGGCCCATATGCCTGACAATCGCCGAGCTGGGGATGATGACGCCGTTGCTGGCGGAGCCAGTCGGCACCCAGACGGTGACATGGCTGCCGTAAGGAATAGTGCGGGCCTGACTTTTAAAGAAATAACGCTGCCCTTGCGTGACCGGATCGATCTGCGGGGCTGCGCTAATCAGCGAAGCCGGGACAGCGTGTTGACGATTGCCATGTTCATCGATCATGACGCTTGCAACGGGGGTAGTCAGCTGCAGTGTGGCGGGTAAGGTAATCAGTAATAACTGGGCCTGATGATTGATGAATTCGGCCGCTGCTTTGCTATTGGGGTCGGTGAACCACTGGGTTAGGGTCTTGCCCCAGGTCATCTGGCTGGCACCGAGCAGCGCCTGTTGTTGATACAGCGCGGTGTCGAGTTGGGCTTTTTCACCATGCCATAAGGCTTGTTGTTCCTGTAAGCGGCGGCTGGAGACGATATCCTGTTGATGCAGATTTTCGGTACGAGCCAGATTGGCATTAGCTTCGCTATAGCGGGCCCGGGCACTGTTGTGCTGGGCCAGACTGGCCAGATACTGCTGACGCAGGCTGATTAAGGGCTCCAGGCTGACAATGTTGCCGAAAGCCACGGCTTCCGGTTGCTGTTGAGTGGTTTGCACTGTTGTGGTGACGATCCCGGCCAGTTGCTGGGTTTCCGGGTCTATGATTATTAATGATGGGTCCGTCGCGGGTTTGATGGTCTGGGCCGGTCTGGTTTTGGTGGGCGCATCATCGTCATCGGCTTGAATGACTGCGCTGAATAACAGACAGCTCAAAAGCAGGATAGCGTTTAAGGAAGTTGGCATTGAATCGCTGGGAAAATACGAAGTAGTGCCGATTATAAAGACAGGCCGGTGCTGATTTGCAATTTTTTGTTGTGTAAAAAAAATAGCCGGTTATGCTTTTACCCCAGTTTTAGCTGCAAAAGGAAGCCAAGAATGAAACAAATGCCCGAAAACCTCAAATATGCCAAGAGCCACGAATGGTCAAAGCTGGAAGATGACAATCTGGTTCGTATCGGCATTACCGATTTTGCCCAGTCTGAACTAGGGGATATCGTATTTATTGGTTTACCCGAGGTCGGACGTGTGGTTGCCAGGGAAGAGCAGATTGCGGTGGTTGAGTCGGTGAAAACCGCATCTGACCTGTTCAGTCCGGTCAATGGTGTCGTGGTTGCTGTTAACGAAGCCGTTCAGGATGAGCCCGAGCTAGTCAATGATGATGCCTTTAATACTTGGTTATTTGTGATTCAGGCCAATGATCCTGCCGAGCTCGAGCAGCTGATGGATGCCGATGCCTATCTGCAGATGATTGATCTTTAGTCACGGCAACCATTCTGAAAATCCCTTAATTTAAATACAGACTGCAGCAATGGCAGTCTGATCTGGTTATACCTAAAGGAAAAACATGACAGCGTTAATTTGTGGTTCGATGGCCTATGACACCATTATGGTGTTTCACGATAAGTTCCAGCATCACATCCTGCCCGACAAACTGCATATTCTCAATGTGTCATTTCTGGTGCCGGCAATGCGTCGTGAATATGGCGGTTGCGCCGGTAATATTGCCTACAACCTGCATTTGCTCAACGAAGAGCCGGCGATTATGGCGACCGTGGGTCACGATTTTGAACCGTATGCACAGTGGTTAAGCCGTAACGGCATCTCGACCCGTTTTATCAAGGTGTTGGATGATCATTACACCGGCCAGGCTTATATCACCACCGATGAAGACGATAACCAGATCACCGCTTTTCATCCGGGCGCGATGAGTTTTTCTCACTTTAATACTGTGCCGGTCGATGAAGAGATTGGCATCGGTATTGTCTCGCCGGATGGTAAGCAGGGCATGCAGGAACACGCCGAACAGTTTGCCGAACTGGGAATTCCGTTTATTTTTGATCCGGGTCAGGGTATGCCAATGTTTGACGGCGCAGAACTGCTGCGTTTTCTGGAACTGGCCAATTACGCCACTTTTAATGATTATGAAGCCGAGCTGGTGCAGCAGCGTACCGGGTTAACCCTGGAGCAACTGGCTGAAAAAGTTGAAGCGCTGATTATCACGCTGGGTAGCCAAGGGTCAAAAATTTACACGCAGGGCCGGTGCATCGAGATTCCGCCGGCGACAGCCAGACAACTGGCCGATCCGACCGGCTGTGGCGATGCTTATCGCGCTGGTTTGCTGTATGGTCTGATCAATGAATATGACTGGGAAGTGACCGGACGAATTGCCTCGTTGCTGGGCGCAATCAAAATTGAACATCACGGTACCCAAAATCATTTCTTTACCTTGGCTGATTTTAAACAACGTTATCAAGATACTTTCGGATCATCGTTTTGAATCTAGAAAAAACCCAAACGCTATTAGAGCTGATGACGCAGCTGCGTCATCCTGAAACCGGTTGTCCCTGGGATGTCCGGCAGGATTTTCATACGCTAAAACCGTATCTGATTGAAGAAGCCTATGAAGTGATTGATGCGATTGAGCGTAATGACTTTGATGACTTGCGGAAAGAGTTGGGCGACTTGCTACTGCAGGTAGTGTTTCACTCGCAAATCGCCAAAGAGCAAGGCTTGTTTGATTTTGAGCAGGTGGCGGCGGCTATCGGTGACAAGCTGATCGAGCGTCATCCGCATGTATTCGCCGGTGTCGAATTTGCTGACGATGCCGAACGCCAGCAAGCCTGGGAACAGGCTAAAGAACAGGAACGGTTGCAAAAGAATTCGCAGCAGAAACCGGAAAGTGTGCTGGATGGCGTTACCAATGGCCTGCCGGCATTGGTGCATTGCGAAAAAATTCAGGACCGCGCTGCCAATCACGGTTTTGATTGGCCGGAACCGGAGCCGGTGTTCGAGAAAGTCCGTGAAGAATTGCAGGAAGTGCATGAAGCCTGGCAGTCGGGTGATCAGGCGCATACCCAGGAAGAACTGGGCGATCTGTTATTCGTGGTGGTCAATCTGGCACGCCATCTCAAGGTCAATCCCGAGATGGCGTTGCGCGAAGCTACCCAGAAATTCAGCAAACGCTTTAATTACATTGAACAGCAGGTCAGTGCTTCTGGCCGGGTGCTGCTGGATTGTCAGCTGGAAGAGCTAGATGGCTTCTGGCATCAAGCCAAGCAGGTTCAGAAACGGCAATGAGCAGCTGGCGATTACTCTGCAAGCTGTTAGTGCTGCTGGTTTTGCCGGCTGCGCCGCTTTCGGCCGGTGAATTGCTGGGACGGCTGTCTGAAGACGACAGCCCGCCAGTCGAAAATGCTCAGCCAGTCCCCAGCGCAGGGCGGCTGATTTATCGGGTGATTTGTTCCCCTGATCAGGGCGATCAGGCCGATGAGCCCGACTGCAATCAGGCCCCGCTTGAAGACGTGTTTCATGATTTGAATCGCAAAGCCTTGGCAGAACCCAAACCGGTGTCACCTGTGCCGCAGTTGCCTGCGCTGATTGACACGGTAGCGGATCGGGCAGCTGCTGACAGCGACCAGACTGAGCCGCTTGATCATTCGCCTAAGCGCTCCAAAACCGCCAAACACGAGACCAAAAAAGTCAAAACCGAGCCTAAGGCGACCCATAAATCAGCCAAGCAACGCTAGAAGCAGCCTGGTTTTGAGAGTGCTTTCTAGATCTTAAAAAGACATAAGGGAATTTTTTAATTGCCAATGTTAGGAAATTCTAATATTCTTTGAGTGTCCCTTTTATCAAGCATTTTTAAAAAGAGCGTGTCTGAAGCGCCCGCTGGTAAGAGGTTTTTTTGCATCTGTTAGGAGTGTGTTATGGCTAAGATCGTGGTGTTGGGCGCAGGTATCGGTGGTGTGCCGATGGCCTATGAAATGAAAGAACTGGTGGGCAAAAAGCATGAAGTGGTGGTGATTTCTGATTCACCGACTTTTCACTTTGTGCCTTCTAATCCTTGGGTCCCACCTAAATGGCGTAAACCAGAGGATTTAAAAATTGAACTGGCGCCTGTCATGAAAAAGAAAGGCATTGAGTTCATTCAGAAAAAAGCCACCAAAGTCGATCCGGCTAATAATAAAGTCGATTTAGACGATGGTAGCGCCGTTGAATATGATTATCTGATTATCGCTACCGGTCCGCGCCTGGCGTTTGACGAAGTACCGGGTTTGGGCCCCGAAGGCTACACCAGCTCGGTGTGTCATGTTGATCATGCTGCGGTCGCCGCACAAGATTGGGAAAGATTCATGGAGAATCCAGGTCCGATCGTGATCGGTGCAGTACAAGGTGCTTCTTGCTTCGGTCCCGCTTATGAGTATTTGATGATTCTGGAAACCGAATTGCGCCGTCGCAAAATTCGCGACAAAGTGCCGATGACATTCGTCACGTCTGAACCTTATATCGGTCATTTGGGTCTGGGCGGTGTGGGTGATA
>CAIUWU010000258.1 GCA_903902945.1 uncultured Pseudomonadota bacterium | reverse complement strand
TTGTTTGTCCTGCGCTATTTCTGCAAGCTCCAGGCAGGAAATGCCATTTAATTCCATGATCGTTCGAGCCAAAACAACACTAAACTGCGACTGCATTCGTTGAACGGGCTGCTGCGCCAAAGTCCAGACGGTGTGAATGCCGAGTTGCGAGAGCTGCTGGCTTAGGCTTGAACCGATACCCCAGACTTCATTGACCGGTAACAGGCGCATTAACCGCTCCCGCCGTTGAGGGCAGGACAAATCCACAACACCGTTGGTTTTAGGCCATTTTTTAGCGGCAAAATTTGCCAGTTTCGCCAACGTTTTAGTCGGCCCCATTCCGACGCAAACTGGGATGCCGGTATTTTTCTGGATCGATTGTTTAATAGTGAGACCATAACCGATAGGGTCTTGCTGACAAATCCCGGTCAAATCTAAGAATGCCTCGTCAATCGAATAAATTTCGGTGCTCGGTGAAAATGTCTCTAATAATGACATCACTCTGGATGACATGTCGCCATATAACGCGAAATTTGATGAAAATAGATGGACATCATGTTTTTTAACCAAGTCGGCCACTTGATAAAGCGGCACCCCCATTTTGACACCGAGGGATTTTAAAGCCTTGTTCCTAGCGATAAAGCAACCATCGTTATTGCTGAGTACGCCTACCGGCTTATCCCATAAATCCGGACGGAATACGCACTCGCAACTGACATAAAATGAGTTGCAGTCCACTAAGGCAATCAGGGGTCGCGGCGGCAGTGCAGAAAGGGAATTGCGTGGGTCGGACATATGAATAAGCTTTTTAAGTGGCGCCAAAGTATACTTTTTGTTCTAATTTATTAGGGAACTTCATTCCCATGAATTTGCTGCGGCGTTCTGCCATCCAGGGTTGGAACATTTTTTAGCTTGTCCAGCATGGCTTCCAGCTTCTGAAGGTCACCCTTGACGATCTGTTGTTCCTCGGGCGTTAATGGCACCTCCTCAAGATAACGGTGCAAAAACGCTTTGGCCGCCAGTGCTTCACCCTTGACCGAATCCTTGGGTATATTGAAGTCGCAGCCAGCGCAGGCCATACGGTGTGGGCAGGTACTCCAGAAGGGGTTCGAGCAATAAGAGGAGCCTAAATCATAATATCGGTAAGGCTCACCCTTGGCTGCGGCTCCACTGACCACGGCTGTATGGTCGATAAGTACTTCGATTAGGTGTGACATCTGATCAGCTTTCGCAAAAGCGCCGGCTAACTGCGTAGGTTTCGTGCGAATATAGTACAAAGTAGATTTTGGACTGCGATGGCCTGACCATCGCATCAAATCAAATAGGGACATCCCTTGAGGTACGCTAGCTAAGGCAGTGACAGCCGAGGCGCGTCCCCTGTGGCTGCTGATTTTGCCTCTGCTGTCCTCTACAGGCAATCCGGCTTTGGCGCATAACATCGGGATGATCGTATCATTGATTGCCGAGTGTCCAATCGTCTTGCCACGGTACTGAAACAAAAACCGTACGCGTTCACCTGTCTTGGGATCGATTAAGAAACCTTGTTCAGGCCGAATTGCTTCCCATTCAGTGATAAACTGCCGGACGATTGCACTCACCGGTTTTGCGAAGGCGGTGAAGGTTTTGCCGGCCGGCACATCTAAATAGCATAATGTACCGGCGGCAATTGTTGTGCCGGTCGTTTCATCAATAATGGGATCATTTTGGGCTCGCGCACAGCCGACGCGAAGGCGGATGATTTCGTTCTGCCGCAGTCCGGCATGAGTCCATACGACGCTGATCGCCCGCAACATTTCTAAGGGATACCAAATCTCACTCAGTTTATCGTTCGCTTCAAGATTGAGGCTGGCCCATACCAATTTGAGCCAAAAATTGTCGTCTATGGCTCGCGGATTGGGGCCGCATAATCTCAAGATTGAATTCGGTGTGGCCAAATGATAATACGGATTAAACTTCAGCCGGACCCAGTCCCAATGTTGAATGTCACGGAAGAAACGCCGCATGGCATACAGTACCGAGCGTTTGGAATTAGCGCCAAGCGGCGTTCCTAGATTAACTCGCCCAGTATAGTCGAACGAATGAAGCTGCCATTCGCCAACCTTGAGCCGATTTAGGGCTGCGAGAAAATCAGCACAGGTTTCGACCGTCCAATCCGCCGGACTGGTGATTTCTGGATGAATTTGGGCTAGCCACAGGCCAGCACGCAGAATATAGCTGTAGTTAGACTCCCGTGTTTTAGGTTGCAAGGTCGATGTTTCCCGCCATCGCCGGCAATAATCGACCCATTGCGGCGCAATACCACCACCGCTTTTTTCCTTCCATGAGACATAATTGCGCATCCGGAGTGGCTCGGGCAGGATTCCCAGTGCGGCCAACCCGTGGGAGAGCTTGCCGATACCGTGAGCTTGGGCGCTGTACTTTTCACGGGTGCGTTCCAAGAGTTCGGTATCGAAACTTTCTAGGTAGGGGTTGCGGTTTTCCAGCATTACCGCTGCCAGGATGGATGGAAAATTCTGTTGCAGATTAACTTTGCCATACCCAATTTTCTGTAAAGCCTGATGTAAACGCCCACATTCGCGTTCGAAAAGTTCTTCTCCGAAAATCAATCGCCCAAGACCGGATAAATAAAATATAGGGCCAATGCAATGGACGAGGCGGAAATCGCAAAGAAGATAAGCATTCGCAGTGATGAAAAGTCGTGCGCTTGAGTGGATTAATGGGTGGCGGACTAAATCAATCCAAGCCTGCTGACTCCAAGCCCAGTAGGGCTGCTGAGTTCGCTGAATCTCTTGCAGGATGGCGGTCTGAGCTTTGGCGTGCCTTTCTAGCAGGCTTTGCTTCGAACTCAAAGCCGCCACATCCCGTAGCGGCAAATAAAGCCTTGGCACAGCAGCTCTAACCCTCATGGTATTACTCCAACTGACCAATGCACATTCTTCAGTTTCCGATAGATATGGACTTCGATCATACTGAGCCAAATCAAGAGGCCATTGCCAATTCTTCGCACTTACAGAATCTAATTGAGCCATAGGGCATTACTCCATCTTCGCAAATAAAGCCGCGTCGATTTTGGCATCGGCATAACGGATGGCCTCAGTCATCCGGTTTAGTAGGTCTGCGCCGGAAAGATGAAGGTACATCAATGTCGTTTGCGGGTTGCGGTGTCCTGCATAGGCACTCAGCTCATGCAGTTTCCAGCCAGCTTGTGCGAGGTGAGTCAAACGCAGATGGCGCAAGCTATGTGTACTAAAGCCCTCGACACCGGCCTGTTTTGCCAAGCCTTCGACAATCTTGCTCCAGGTCCATTTCGAAATTGGCTGACCAGCGTTGCGGCGTGATTCGGAGAAAAATACTAATCCGGCTTGCTGATTGATCCGATGACGATAAACCAAATATTCGCTCAATGCATTTCCAGCAGTAGCGGCATAACAGACTGTTCGAGGTGTACTGCTCTTTGTGGTTTCGGGTCGAATACGAATGAGGCGATGAGCAAAATCGAAATCGGTGACACGCAAGTTCACCAATTCTTCACGCCGCAAAGCGCCATAATAAGCTAGCGCGAACATCAATCTATTTCGAAGAGATTCCTGAGTAACCGCTTCGATGAGTTTTTTCCAATCCTCTTCCGAGGGAATAGCAGGTAGTAGTTTAAGTCGCCGAATCAAGCCGTGCGCAAATCCAGGATGGTAGTCGCTATTTCGATTCAGATAAGTGCCACGAGGGACTGGATTAAAGTCCCGAATATCTTGGTAAACCAAATGGTCATACCACAGGCGAACTGCCGTAAGGTACTGCTGCATCGTAGCATTCGAGTGGCGGTATGACGTTTTTCCATCCTGAGCATCGCCACCCAGATACCGAACATAAAGGGAGACGTGCTCCAGCGTGGCTTTTTCGGCTTCCACTCCCAAGCCTTGGCAAAATCTAAAGTAATTGCTGAGTGCGCGCGCATAGGCGTCGAGCGTTGCGTCGGCACGTCCCAAGTTTCCCAGCAGAACCAGCCATGATCTACCGTACGGGTTTTCAGAAAGAAAGGGGTAACGTTCCCAAACGAGATTAGCCATGAACGTGTAACTCCACTCGGAACTAAATCTGTTCACCAGATTATGGCACCAATAATTTTGATTCCAAATAACTTACTACAAGGTATAGTTCGACGAAAATAGTTGGATTTGATGCTGATTGACCAAGTGCTGTACCTGAAATAAAGGCACACCCATTTTGATGCCTAAATCTTTAACCTGCTGGCTACGCGCCACTACACAACCGTCGTTATTGCTGAGCACCATGACCGGTTTGTCATTGAGGTCCGGCCGGAACACCCGCTCGCAACTCACGTAAAAATTGTTACAGTCGACAAGACAGATGCGTGCTTGTTCCGTCATGATCAGACAGGGTGGATGACATTGGTGACTGTCCCCCAGAACACAGTTTCCAGGTCATCGGTTAAGGGAATATCCGGATATGCGGGGTTTTCGGCTTTTAAACGCCATTGACCGTCAGTAACCATCAGACGCTTCACAGTCAATTCCCCGTTGATCGCGCAGATCACGATTTTATCGGGCATCGGCTCCTTGGACCGGTCAACCACCAGAATGTCGTTGGGATGAATGCCGGCACCGAGCATTGAATCGCCCTGGGCCCGCACAAAAAAAGTCGCCGCCGGTTTTTGAATCAGTAATTCCTCCAAATCCAAGGTCTTTTCGACATAATCATCGGCCGGCGATGGAAAACCTGCGGCCACTTTGCTGATGAACAGCGGCAGTCGTCGGTTTTTTTCCGGCTTGGCAAGATGAAACCAATCCAATCCATCCCGGATTGGAGGTAACGGTTGTGCGGGATTGAGGATCGAAAAAGGCAATGATTCGGTCATGGGTATCACGGTGAGCC
>CAIUWU010000257.1 GCA_903902945.1 uncultured Pseudomonadota bacterium | reverse complement strand
TCCAGGCTCACATCGCCGCCATTGGTCATCCGGCGTTCCATTTCGTAAACCGTTTTCAGGTCAACATTCAGGCTTTCCGCAATCGCCTCAGCGTCATCGGCCGACAGATGGCTGGTATCTTTCTTCATTTTGCGCAGATTGAAAAACAATTTGCGTTGCGCCTTGGTCGTAGCAACTTTAACAATGCGCCAGTTTTTGATCACATACTCATGAATTTCAGCTTTGATCCAGTGCACAGCAAAGGAAACCAGTCGCACACCCATGTCAGGGTCAAAGCGCTTGACCGCTTTCATCAGGCCAATGTTGCCTTCCTGTACGATGTCGGCCAATGGCAGTCCATAACCGGCAAAGCCTCGGGCGATATGGGCAACAAAGCGTAAGTTCGACATGACCAGCTGCCGCGCAGCCTGCAAGTCTTCATGATCACGATAACGCACCGCCAGTTCGTATTCCTGTTCGGCGCTTAATCTCGGCATTTGCGCGATGACATTCAGGTAAGAATCAAATGTCCCAACCGATAAGTTGATCGGCAAAGCTAAAGAATTATTCATACTGCCTCCGATTCCAAAATTAATAATGGGCGCGATTCTAGCACTCTATATGAGAGAGTGCTAATAAAATGGCTTTTATTTTTGCAATCAACTGCTTGAACAAGGAAAGTTTTCCGGCTGATCTTGGCTCCTCGGTTTTGCTCGACAGGCCTAAAGTCGTTAAAATGCTACCCAATGCGCGACAGACCTGAGGTTGCGCCAATTTTCCAAACATTAGCCCCAATAAATATGTCAGCTACTGAGAGCCACGTTCCCGCTAATTTTATTCGTCACATCATCGCCGCCGATCTGGCAGCCAACAAAAATCAGGGCAGGGTAGCCACCCGTTTTCCGCCAGAGCCGAATGGTTATCTGCATATCGGTCATGCCAAATCGATTTGCTTGAACTTTACCCTGGCTGCAGAAAACCACGGTACTTGTAATCTGCGTTTCGACGATACCAATCCTGAAAAAGAAAGCGTTGAATTCATGGAATCCATCGAGCGCGATGTGGCCTGGCTGGGCTTTGAATGGGCCGGCAAATATCACGCCTCTGATTATTTCGAGCAGCTTTATCAATACGCCGTACAGCTGATCAAACAGGGTGATGCCTATGTTGACAGTTCCAGCGCCGAGCAAATGCGCGCCGATCGCGGCACATTGACCGAACCCGGTCGAGAAAGTCCTGATCGCAGCCGCAGCATTGAAGAAAATCTGGATTTATTCACAAGGATGCGGACCGGTGAATTTGCCGATGGTCAGTATGTGCTGCGCGCCAAGATCGACATGGCTTCACCCAATATCAACCTGCGCGACCCGACCATTTACCGGATTCGCCGGGTGCATCATCATCGTACCGGTGATGCCTGGTGCGTGTATCCGATGTATGACTACACCCATTGTATTTCCGATGCCATCGAAGGCATTACCCATTCCATCTGCACCCTAGAGTTTGAAGATCACCGCCCGTTGTACGACTGGGTGCTGGATAAATTGCAAACTCCCGCACATCCGCAGCAGATCGAATTTGCCCGCCTGCAGCTGGAATACACCATTGTCAGCAAGCGCAAACTGCTGCAACTGGTCACTGAAAAACACGTCAATGGCTGGGATGATCCGCGAATGCCGACCATTGCCGGTCTGCGCCGTGCTGGTGTGACACCGGCGGCGATCCGTGAATTTTGTGAGCGGATTGGTGTGACCAAAAACAATTCCTGGATTGAAATGGGGGTGCTGGAAAACTGCATCCGCGAAGATCTCAACGACAATGCCTTGCGCGCTATGGCGGTATTGAGACCGCTGAAAGTCGTGATCGAAAACTGGGACGACG
Organism: uncultured Pseudomonadota bacterium; assembly: GCA_903902945.1. Taxonomy (GTDB): domain Bacteria; phylum Pseudomonadota; class Gammaproteobacteria; order Methylococcales; family Methylomonadaceae; genus Methylomonas. The sequence continues at coordinate 1,075 of CAIUWU010000257.1, read as the reverse complement.
ATAAGACCGAATACTATGCCATTGCCAATCATCCGCAAAAACCGGAACTGGGTACACGGCAAGTGGCGTTTTCCAAAGTGATTCTGATCGAACAGGACGATTTTGCCGAAAACCCGCCCAAAGATTTTAAGCGGCTGGTGGCGGGTGGTGAAGTGCGTCTACGCGGTTCCTATGTCATCAAATGCGAACAGGTAATCAAAAATGCCGAGGGTGATGTGATCGAACTGCGTTGCAGCTATGATCCGGCGACCTTGGGCAAAAATCCCGAAGGCCGTAAAGTCAAAGGCGTGATTCACTGGGTATCCGAAGCCCATTCACTGGCTGCGGAAATGCGCCTGTACGACAGATTGTTCAGCCATCCTAATCCGGATACGCTCGATAATTTTCTGGATGGCATCAATCCCAACTCGTTGGAAGTATTAAGCAACAGCCGGGTCGAAGCTAATCTGGCCAATGCCGAAACCGGTAAACCGTATCAGTTTGAACGCACCGGCTATTTCTGCCGCGATGCGGATAGTACCGCAGAAAAACTGGTTTTCAATCGGACTGTGACACTGCGTGATAGCTGGGCTAAATAAGCGTTAACCCTCTGCTATGGACAGTCTGCTGCATCACCTGGCTGCGGTCACCGGCCATGATTTAAGTCGCCACAGGCTGACTGCGGTCAGCGGTGGTGACATCAATCGGGCTTACCAGCTGCAGGCCGATGGTTTTCAAGCGTTTCTGAAACTGAATGCCGCCAGCTACAGTGATATGTTTATCGCCGAAGCTGAAGGCTTGCAGGCGCTAGCCGCCAGTACCACTGTCAGAGTGCCCACGGTACTGGCTGCCGGCCAGTATGGTCAGTACGCTTATCTGCTGCTGGAATTGATAGCGCTGAAACCTTTAGTTAATGCGGCCAGTACATTAGGCCGCCAACTGGCGCAGTTGCACCGGCAAGCACAGCCGTATTTTGGCTGGCATCGTGATAACACCATCGGTTTGACGCCACAAGCCAATCGTCCCACTCAGGACTGGGTCAGTTTCTGGCAGCAGCAACGATTGGGTGATCAGTTACAACTGGCGGCAGCCAATG
>CAIUWU010000256.1 GCA_903902945.1 uncultured Pseudomonadota bacterium | reverse complement strand
TGAAGTCACTCCATTCAGTTAAGTCAGTCATGATATACAACCCTTTCTGAGCAGTTTTCGATCAACGGGAGGTTTTAGATATGTTCCTAGATAGGCTGCCATAAACGATCCCTGCCTTAATCCAAATCTTGATGCCAAATGTGTTCACAAATGGCGCGATACAGTTGCTGCCGGCTATCCACATCCTGTTTCTTGAAGGCTTCGTGGGCAATAAACGGCAATTTCAAATCATATGTTAAATGAATGAAATTTGGATTATTTACATAGGCCAATGGACACAGTGATTTCACTAGCAAATTTTCTTTGATGTAGTGAACGTGTTTGTCCTCGTAAGACAAGTCGCCGTAAGACTGATTGGTGCCACGCGGCAACAATACCAAATCGCCAATGCGGTTACGGTAGCTATTAAATTCATGCTCCTGCGCAAATTCATCGGTGTGACGAGCAAATTTATCGGCCCAGATATGTTCCACCTCAAAAGGCTTACCTTTTTCTGGCTGGTAGTAGGTAACAAAACTGGTGCTCATCCCCGCCTGATGCTCTACCCAAGCCGTTATTCGAGACAGCAAGAACTTCACAAACCGATAGTTCTGACCGTGTAAACGGAAGTCATCCATGCCTGCAAAGCTTTCCTGCATTTCGGCCAATTTTTTGGACAAGACCTGCTTAAGCTCCGTCAAATCTTTACCGCGAATCTCTTTGACCAAACTATACATGGTGTATCGAATGGAACTGGCCGAAAATTTACGAAAATTCACTGAACGGCGCACCACAAAGGTTTCGATATATCGAGCAACCGTATTAATCTTTGCGCAGACCGTTTCTTCACTATCACCCACATTCAAGGGTGCCAACATCAGTGGAAAGCTCAACGTAGGGGCGATACCCCAGTGATGAATATAAAACACCGACTCAAGCCTTGGAGTTAAGGTTTTTTCCGCCTCAAGGATCTGAATGTAAGCCCTCAGATAAAACTGAAATGCGGTATGCACAAACTGCTCAAAGGTTTTGCCGTTATCAACATCCAAGCCAACCTTCGCCAAGTTATCTCGCACCCAGCTATGAAAACGGGTACCGATTTTCTCAAAATCCTCGTTTTTGGAACCGGCCTTACCTGGGCGAATGCTATCGGCGTATTGTGCCCGCAACCAAGATTGAAAAAAACGCTGATCTTCATCCTTTTCAAAAGCTTTCAAATCCATCATGGCTGTTTTCCACAGGTCATTGGCTTTCTGACGTTTATCAGCCTGGTCAAAACGCGACAGCACAAAACCTTTCAGCATTTCCGACGGGGTCAAATTCAAGCCGCGATCGTTCATGGTTTCGAAAATGGTGTACGCGTTCTCATCGGAATAGGCGATGATTTCAACCATAATCACGTTGTATTTCAACCAGTCGATAAAAAACGGAAACGCCGCGTTTTTCAGCTCGTCAGGAAAAGCCTCAGCAATATCCTGATAGCGCTCAGCCATATTGCCAGTGGATTCATCATCTGTCTCGGTTCGAGAGTAACTACCGGTATTGAACAAGGCTTCCAGACAGGGAATCCGCTCCTCCACCGTGATATTGAAGGATTTACTGCCGCGTAATTCGGAGAAAATCATTGGCTCGATTTTCTCGCTAAAGCCCAGTTCTTTTTGCAGGTTGTGCATATAAATCAGAAACAGGGTTAATGAGGTCAGTCGCTGTTGACCATCAATGATGCTGCGTTTTCCGTCCTTACTACTGACCACAAATGGGCCAAGGTAATAGTTATTATAATTTTCACCCTGTTCACGCTTGTGACCTGGCTCGTACTCATTCAAAAAAGCAGAGGTTAAATCCGTCACCAGCTCTTCAATATGCTTTTCGCCCCAGCTGTATTCGCGCTGAAAATAATCAACCGTGTATTTCTGTTGATTTAGTACATCAAACAGATTGCGGTGCCGCGCTTCTATTTTATTTTCCAACTTGCTCATGCAATTTCCTCCTTGAAATCACGAACGTCGATTTTGCCAGTGACGGCGGAGCTGATTAAGGCTGTGCGGTGTTCAATGAGAAGACGTATAGACTCATCGACCTCATTGAGTAATTTGTCAAATTTCTTTTTTTCTATATCAAGGTATTGAGCAATTTCGACCTGCTCTTCGTATTCTGGAAATGCGAATCTGTATTGCCTAAAAGTATCAGCAGGCAAGTGAGCTATCGTTGCTTTGTTTGACCTGCTTAAGAATCTCTCTTGATTTACTGCATCTGAGACCACGTAAAATAGAAATCTTGTCCAGTCCTTCTTACTAGAATGCGGTCTGACTCGATGCAATGCCTTCTGATAAAAGCAAGGCTCATCAAATTCCCAAATGGCGCAACGTCCAATTTCACCGCCCTCGCAAACTAAAAGATCGCCTTTTTTAACTTGGTAACGATCAATTTCATCGGGATGAAAATCCATTTGCGGTAAATCATATTTATTGATCTTGTCCCATTGAACATCGGTATTTCTCAAATAGTAACCAAGAAAATCCCCGGTAATTTTTTTTTCATCCAACATTTTGCCTAACAAGATTTCATAGCGATAACTAATTTTGCTGATAGACCAATGCTTCGGTACCTCGCCAATCCACTCGATACCGGAATCCTTCATTGTGACGTTGGGATTTAGGCCTTTGGTTACGACGTGGCTGATTAGCGCTTGGCGCTTTTCTTTCAGTAGCTTGATAAAGGTTTGCTTTTCAGCAATCAGTTTGTCGATGCGGGCTGTTTCGCGGTCGAGGAAATTGGCAATTGCTGCTTGCTCGTCCATCGGTAAAAGCGGAACGACGATATTCTTCATTTCCGCATAGCGAGTACTCCAGAGATCGGCAACAATGCCTTTTCCGTATCGGTAAAATTCCTCCTGGAAGTTATACGAGCGAAAAAGATGATGCGCAAATTTTGGTAAATAAAATCGCGGTTCTAAAACGGTCGAAATAAGCGAAACAGAGCCGTCAAGTTCAGAAACACCAGCCGAACCCTTGCGGTCTGAGCGACTGTTGATTACAAAATCGTTTTTACAAACTCTTTTTCGATTATCTCCTGCGTCCGTTTTGGCAACGTGCTCCATCTGCGGCACTATGCCGTTTTTAGTGACAGACAACGGCAAATAGTCGGTATCACTGACCTTTTCATTTCTTTCAGCAAAGCACGCTCCCAATTTGCCAAGCGACCAATGTATGGGAATTTCGCCAAGCCAATCGAGCTGAGTGTCTTGATACGACGGATACGTTTTCCTCACTCCGCCACCTCATCCAGCAAAGCCTGTATCCGTTTCTCGCAGGCTTTCAGGTCCACGTCGATGTCGTGCAAGGCGCGTGGCGCGACGTATTGGTAAAAATAACGGTTGAAATTGATTTCATAACCGACGATGCCGACTTCGCCATCTTCGCCGTCGCGTACGCTGTAATCGATGAAGGCGTCTGGCACGTGCGGCAATACTTCGGCATGGAAATAGGCTTCCACCGGGGTGCCGAAAGGCACGCTTTCACTATCGTTGAGCGAACTGTCGGGGATGACCTGACCTTTGTCGTCCAGCACCGGTTCGGCGTCTTCATCGCGTTCCATGAAAGCGGCAATCAAGGCGGTGGCCAGCGCCTTGCCGGTTTTGCCGAAACCTTCGGCTTTGTTTTTAGCGTTGACGATATCGAACGCCCATTGGTACGGATATTCGCCCGGATGGTCGCGCAAGAAGTCGATCCAGGCGCTTTGCTGGCTGTCGTCCAGCTTTTCAAAGGCTTTTTGCGCCATCAGGGTTTTCAGTTTGCCGTGATTGACCACCAGTTTGGCTTTCAACGGCCGCTTGATCACCACTTTGCGGTAGGCAAAGTCGGTGGTGTTGAAAACTTTGCTGCGGGCGCTGTCGGCAAAGGCTTCGTATTCGCGGATGACGTCGTCGATTTGCTCGTCGCTCAGGTAACGGCGCTTGGTGCCTTCGGATTTGCGCATCGCGGTCCAGGTGTCGCTGAGGTTGATCAACTGCACTTTGCCCTTGC
>CAIUWU010000255.1 GCA_903902945.1 uncultured Pseudomonadota bacterium | reverse complement strand
CATTCAATGAACTGGCGCACGGTGTGGAACAACCAGAACATCCCGATGACGGGGTTTTCTCCACCCAAACAGCGCCATCCTCGACTTCTGACGCATACACTTCTTCTTCTATCATTTCCCCACGGACCCTTGAAGATGTATGCCGTCGCCAATTATTTGCACAGTTCTTTCTGGGGCTTCCCCCATAACGGTCAACAAGTATTTATCCAGTTTTCGTGTGTATGAATTTATCGCACCAATTTTTCTAGGCTGAGCGGTGAATATTTCGCCCATCAGTTGGTCAATGTAAATGGAAATCGATGAAACACCATCACTGAGCAGTATGTGGTCAATGGCCCGATTGTTTGAATCTCGCTTCAAGCGGGTGTAGGAGATCATATGGAATCCGTCAGGAACGCCATCCAAAGTCCAGATCAAGGATTCCGCTGGAAGAGTTTCATGCTGCTTGATCTTCCATGTCCCGTCCGGTTGAGTTGAAGCTGCCAATTCTTCCGGGGGAATGGATTTTTCCAAAGACAATGAGTTGAAAACAAGCTGTTCTACAACTTGTTTCCCATCCAGCCATTCAAATTTAAGTGGCAACTTACTTTCCACGTCTATCCAAAGTTTCCGCCCATAGCGCAAATCGTCTTTGGGCTGAATGGTTAGGACACGGGAAGGCCGCCGGGCTACATGCTCAATTTCGCCCAACGAAAAAGTATAATGTTTTGAAACATCCGTTAGATCATCAGGCAAACCTAACAACATGGATGGATGGGCTGGCTTGCTGTCAATCGAAATGGATTTCGCATCGGGATAATAGCATGTAACTTTGTCCGCTGTCCGTATAACCTCCCTCATCGGGGTGTTCACCGATAATAAACGTTCCTGTTCCACGCCATTGCTGAACCCATGAAAAACATGCAAACTTTCGATTTGGTTGTCTTTCATATAACTGACTATGCCACGATAATTCAGCTTTGAAGCCGCAACTCGCGCAGTCTGCAACCAAACTTTGGCTTCGCTTTCATTGTCGTCGGCAAAACCTTCCCTAGTGACAGAAAATATTATTAACACTATAAAAGTAAGGTAAAAAAACCGCAAAAACACCCGATTCATGCGTAAATCCGTCATTTCAACTAGCGGCCATACCCAGATCCGACCACCCTGACATAGGGCAGCATAGCCGCCGAGCCAGCCATATAGGCCGATTCGTTGTGCATCACCAAGTAGTCATTGAACTGGCTATCCGCTTGGTTTTCAACTTGATTGCCATATTTAGCCGCCACTTGGTTGGAATGTGCTTGGGCGTAGGAATCCGTATGGAATACCTCGGTATGGTCGTTTACTGACTTGCCGACGATGACCGCCACCATAGCAAGAGACGCGGCAAGCCCAATCGTGGCCATGCTCACGCGCTTGCTGGGCAACGAGTTCACTTTTTTGGGTGCTAAAATGGTTGGTTCTTGTGCGATTAAGGCACTTATATTAGCAGCAAAATTTTTATCAGGCATCGGCCCGGAGGCTGACGCACGGATTACATCCCCAATTTGGCTATAATGCCCCCATGCCGCCTTCAACTCAGCATCAGACTCAATGGCATCAATCAGGCGTTGGTTATCATGCCCGTCTAAATCGGAGTCCATCAACATAGACATCCGCATTCTTAAGTCTTTCTCTCGGTCCGTCATAACGATCACCCTCACCCGTTTAAAGATTTG
>CAIUWU010000254.1 GCA_903902945.1 uncultured Pseudomonadota bacterium | reverse complement strand
GTAATAGGTAATAGCCACCATAGAAATGCCTTCCACCATCTGTTGCATACGCAATTGCATCTTGGCCCGCAAAGCCATTGATGACAGCAAGGCCTGATTCTGGCGTTCGATCAGAATATCAACCTTGGTCCGTAATAACTGGCTGGCATTGCTGACCCGTTCCGAAATCAGCGTAAAACGATGCGAGATCGAATTACAGGTGTTCATCGCCGGTTCCAGACGGCGTTTGGTAAATTCACCCAAAGTCTGAATGCCCTGAATGCGTTCTTCACGCAGATCTTGCAGGCGCTGACCGACTAACTGGTAGTAAGCGCTGGCGGCGGCAAAGCGAAAATGGTTGCTGGAAATATGATTCTCGACTTCTGCCGCCAGTGCAGTCAATTCATCCAGCAATTTGGCGTCATCATTATTTGGCTGGGTCATGGAGTTGGTGATGGTGTATAGCTGCTGGTCAGCTTTTTTCAGTTCCGGATACAGTTTGCGGGCAATCGGAAATGCCATCAGAGCCATTACCCGATAGACCTCGATGTCAAACAGACGGTGTAGCTGCCGTCCGGCCTGGGCGGTTCTCAAGCTGTGATTGACCAGCAGGAAGCGGCTGAAACCATCGACATGAATCCTGAAGTCGGTAAACACCGAAGCCGCACCACCGGTAATTTTGGAACCCACAATCGGGTTATTGGCAAAATAGGCTGATAGCGGCGATAAATCCATGTCATCGCGGTAGTTGATCTGCTGCGCCGAAACCACGCTGGCATGCGCGGCAACGATTAGTTTGCCGCCGATTTTGGACAGCCAGTCGCCAGGCACTTTGTTGATGGCAGGATTCGAGAAAGGATCTTGAGCATCATCATAGGCGTAAAAAGTGTAAGCACTGAATTCACCATGCTGTTCCCAGCTCATTTGAAAGGCATCGAACTGCGCGCTGAAATGATCGGCATCCGCTTCCGGAGGCAGCTGACCAAAGCGTTCGCAAAGCAATCGCAGATGGCTGCGTTCGTGTTTTTTTTCCTCACTGGACAGCGACAGCGCTAGGTAACTGGCTCTGACTGGCAAACGCAGAATAGACGATGCTCTAGCGTGAATTTCATTGTGCAGAACAAAGCGTTGCGGGTGGTTTTGCGGAATCTGAAGTAAGGTGGTCACGGCGGTTCAGTCTGGGAAGATTAGGGGCTTATTGTGCTTTATTGGCCAGGGTTTGCGTCAGTTGTTCCAGTTCGGCACGGTCTTGGGCCTGGCTGAGTGCTTCCAGGATGGCGATGCCGTCCGGATAGCTGCTGAATTTGCGCAACAGCTGTTCAAATTGATCCAATGAATCGCTGCGGTAACGAAAAAACTCATCAATAGTATCCAGATCATCATCGGAAAATTCGATAGTGAAATGGCTCATTTGCGGATTAGAGGCCATTAAGAAATGCAGTGGATCGGCCTCTTCGTATTGATCTTGCAGATTCTTGAAGCTGGTTAACAGATTGGCTAATGAATAAAGCTCGATCAGTTTGGTTTTATTGCGATTGGAATCAGGAATAAAGTGCAGCCAGCCTTTTATGGCTTCCGGGCCTAAAAATAAGCGGATTTCACTGCTGCGTAACCGGGCGACGATGGCATTCAGTCCGGGCTGGTCTTCCAGACCGGCCATTGCCGCGCGGAATTTATGATTGGTGGTGATCTCGGCGATACAGGCTTTTTCCAACGCCGGGTTGATCCTTGTTTCCGGGGTGGGGTTTTCTCTGAATCCGGAAAATTCGAGCGGAGCGCTTTTATCACCCAGTACCCGATCAGCAATCAATGACTTGATTTCGTTATCATCGCAGTCGGGAAGGTGTTTGGCACAACCGCTCATCAGAGCAGTACTTAATGCGAGGATAAAAAATTTTTGCATGAATCTATCAGCTGTAAAAAAGGTTCGGGCTAGTCTAATGGAAGCGCTGTGATTGGACAATTTTTTACCCCAATAAAAACAGTGGGCTTGTGAACTTTCGGCATTTTTTTGATTTGGATACTGTGACATGTTTGATACTCGTTTTAGCCTGTCAAGCGGCGATTAAAAGCGCGATGCGTCTATTTGTAACAACGGCATGCGACCCATGAAAACACTAGCGATTTGTCTGTCATTACTGAGCTATGGTTCCACGGCAGGCGCCGATCAGCGCTATCTGTACCGCTACTCTGCATCCGGCAGGACAACTGCTGTCGCGATAAAAAAGCTGGGTAGTTTAATCGTATCCGATAGTTGTGACAGGAATCGGTCAGCTTGCTTGTCGCGGGTTGATCAATGGTTTGGCAAGGCTGTGATTCGGCCGCATTACACCGGCAATCCGGCCGCGCAGTATTGTGCCGACAATGGCGGGATCAATCTTAGCCTGAAAGACCGCCAGGGCAACGAATATGGTTTTTGTGATCTGGGTGACGATTTTCTGCTCGATGCCTGGAGTCTGTTGCGCTTGAGGCAATGAGTTGCTGCGTGTTTAACCCGGACAGGGTCAGGCGCTGCCCGGGGCGCATTGTTGCTCAGGGATAGAAAATCATGAGCAGATATGCCAGAAACAGCATCAAATGCACATTGCCCTGTAGCAGGGTGGTTCGTCCGCTGATTAAAGTAATCAGGGTGGTTATCAGCGTCGCATTGAGCAAGGTCGTGCCGCTGCCCGGTAAGCCCAGCGCCAGCTTTACATCATGCCAGCCAGCCACCAGCAACATGCACGGCACTGTCAAGGCGATAGTCGACAGTGCCGAGCCTAAGCAAATATTAACCGCCCGTTGCATGCGATTGGCGACGGCGGCCTTGAAAGCGCTCAAACCTTCCGGTGCCAGTACCAGACTGGCGATCATGATGCCGGCAAGTTCGGTTGGAGCCCCCAGCTTTTCGATGCCATGATTTAAGAAGTCGCCCAAATATTCTGCCAGTAACACGATAGGCAGCACGGCTATCAGCAATGCCGCTGCCGCTAGGCTGATGGCTCTATGACGGGATTGTTGGCCCGATTGTAGCTGGATATCATGGCCGGCCCGGTGTTCGTCATGATGATCGAACAAGGCTTTGTGGCGGGTGGTTTGCATTAGCAGAAAGATCAGATAAACCACAACGCACAAGCCACCCAGAAAAATTTCCTGTGCTGCATTAAGGCTCGGGCCTTCTGAAGTCAAGGTCCGGTTGGGCATGATTAGCAACAGCATCGACAGTGGCGCTATCAGGTGTAAAAACGATAAGGCACCCCGCAGATTGAATGTTTGCTCAAAGTGCCGGTAGCCACCGCTGATTAACGACAAGCCAATCATGCCGTTCAGCATGATCATCAGCGTGGCATAAACCGTATCTCTGAGCATGGTGGGGTTTTCCTGGCCGCTGAACATCACCATCAGCATCAGGCTGACTTCGATTAAGGCAACCGCCAGGGTTAGGACCAGTGTGCCAAAAGGCTCCGAGAGTAGTTCGGCCAGAGTGTCGGCGTGTCGGTTAACAGCGAAGATACAGCCAATCATGGCGGCAAACAGTATCAGCGATAGGCTGATCAGGCCCGCTGTATCGTAGTGTTGTGACAGGATCGTCGCTGAAAAATGTAATAGCAGCCAGATAGCCCAGCACAGAATGGCAAAAAAATTGCGCCAGATCAGGCGTAAAAATGGCGTCAGAGGCTTCATTGTTTTACGACTTTGCGGGCCGAGTCCTTGGTGTAATGCCAAGCCGGCATTATCGTGTAATCAGCCGTTCGGCAGCCAGGGTGATTTGCAGGCGATCTTTAACCGACTGCCGTTGAGCTGCGTTGGCCTGGGCGATTCGAGCCTGTTCAAGACGCTTGTTATGCAAATGTTTTCTGAGATGCGGTAAGCCCCAGAACCATCCCAGCAGCAACAGTGTGCCGAGGCCCAATAAATAACGGTAACGGTAATCGGCCTGGTTATTATCCGCCAACGCTGACGCCGGCATGGCTGTTGCAGTTAGCTGATCAGTTGTGGCTAACGGAGCTATTGGCGTAGAAGCAACCGTTGCAACAGAACTCTCAGCAAGGGTGAGGGTGGCCGTTGCCGATTCCGCAGTTACCGGGGCCTGAATCGGGGGTGGCTGGATTGTGGTTGTCTGAGCGGGTTCTGATGAGCTGCTTGAAGCCGGGTTAACCGCTGCTGTCGTTGATGGATTTAGTGCTGCCGAACGCTGTAGCGATGCGCCGACTATCAGTTTATAGTCCGGCATGATTGCTTGGGGATTGCTGCGCGCCAGTTCCTCGATGACGGCATGAATCGATTCCCCTTTTTTCATGAACAGTTTGCTGACGCTCCACAGAGTATCGCTCGGCCGTATCGGCCCATAACTTCCCCGCTTTAATCGTGCCCGGTCGACATGTAACTCTGGGTCCGGATCTGCCCATGCCGGATCAACACCCAAAGATAAAAACCCAGCCAGAATCAGAACGGTAGCGATTGATGGTTTAAGCATTGCTATGCCTATCAAATTAAACGGATTTCTATCATATAGGCATTAGTGCTGACGGTGTGAATAAAATGCCCGGATCAGCTCTCAAATGCCAGTCGGTTGGCAAAAACACTCTGCCAGTCTTGGCTGAACTTATCAACAGCGCTGTCGGTAGCCGGAACGCTCAACATTTGCCGGGCAATATCGGCCGGCAGTGTGATAGCTTCGACCCCCAACTGTAATACCTGCAAAACCTGATTGACGTTTTTAAAGCTGGCTACCAGCAGTTTGGTCGGCAACTGATACTGGTTTATCAGCGCTTGCAGGTCGGCTACCACGCCGATACCGTCGAACCCCAGATTGTCGATGCGGTTCAGATAAGGCGCCAGATAATCAGCGCCATTCAGTGCGGCGAGGATGCCTTGCTGGACGTTATAAATGGCGGTGGCCAAGGTCGGAATCTGCTCTTGTCTGAGTTGTTTGATCGCCGCCAGGCCTGCTGCATGGGCTGGTATCTTGACCACGATATCAAACGGCAGCGCCTGGAGTTGCCGGGCTTCGGCAATGATGCTGGCGGTGGTATTGCTGACCACTTGCACATGAATACGGGTATTCTGGCCGAGAATGCCGGTCAACTGAGGCAGCAACGCCTGTACTCCGAGTCCTCCGGTCGCCATGATGCTTGGATTGGTCGTTACACCTTTCAGCGGCAGGATTGCTGATAACTGCTTGATGTCGTCTAAATTGGCGGTATCCAGATAAATTTCTAACATGGCTAAATGGGCTAGATTGTCGAAGCGGTTGAGAAAGGCTGTGAATGCTACACGGTTTAGCTATGAAAATCTTAAGCAAACACCACCGAAATAAGCCTGGCAGTTGTGTCTCAAGCTTATTTAGCTCAAAAAGCTGTTGGCTCGGCTAGAATGACGCCTCAATCAGCGATCAATCCCTAATTCTCCTCAATAATCTATGAATCCAAAATATAAAGTTCATCCGTGGCATGGCATTTCTCCCGGCGAAAAAGTGCCGGACACCGTAACGGCTTTTATCGAGATTGTGCCGTCTGATACCGTCAAGTATGAAATGGATAAAGAGACCGGCTATCTGAAAATCGACCGGCCACAAAAATTTTCCAACATGATTCCGACTCTGTACGGCTTTATTCCGCAGACTTTGTGCGGACGCAGAACCGCAGAAAACGCAGCACTCAAATCCGGTAAATACGTTAAACAGGGGGATGGCGATGCGCTGGATATTTGCGTGTTGTCCGAAAGAAGCGTGACCCATGGCGACATTCTGGTACAAGCGATTCCGGTGGGCGGTTTCCGGATGCTGGATGGCGACGAAGCCGATGACAAGATTGTCGCGGTAATGAAAGGCGACGAATTCTACCGGCAGTGGCGTGATATATCTGACTGCCCGGAATCCTATATCAATCGCTTGAAGCATTATTTTCTGACCTACAAAAATCTGCCTCACGAAGAAAGCGTCTGTCAGATCACCGAAGTTTATGGTCGTGAAGAAGCGCAGGCGGTGATTAATCTGGCGCTAGCTGATTATCACGATCAGTTTGGTGATTTTGATAAGTAAACTTCGATAACCGACTGCCGTCGCTTGGGCTGAATAGCGGCCCGCGCCGGCAGTTCTTTCCTGATGCCGTTCAAGCTGATCAGCCACCGGGCGGCTTTTTTTATGATTGGGTTAACACTATGCATGCACTCTCGGATCGCGAATTATTTCTGGCTCTCCAGTACGCCAAAAGTTTGGATGAAAATGCCGGTCGTGAACTTATCGGCCGCTTCCAGAATGAACAACCGGCGCTGGCACAAGCGGTATTCGGTGTGTTCCCGATCATGATCGGTCAGATCGATCAGGCCATCAGTCATTGCTTTATGGACTTATGTTTTGACGTCATCTGTGTGTTTGAACAGGCATTCGGCAGATTGCCGGCCCAGAAAACCATTGATGTGGCCTGGCTGGAGAAACAGGCCGCACTGGTGGATAGTGAATTACAGGCTTTGATGCCGACAGGCACGATGGATCCGAAAATCAGGGACTCATTACAAGATCGGTTTAAACAGCGCGATCGCGATGAAATTGCTCAGACCGGACTGGTTAATTTTATGCATGACTCGATCAATGTCTTTGCTGCTGAAAATGCCAGCAGCACTGAGGCTATCCGTATCGCGCAAACCATGATTTATGTAGTGATTCGCCTGCTGACCAGTTTGTATCAGCATAGCGCCGGCCAGCAGGCCTGAAACCTTACGCATCGACAGCAGGATTTATGCATCAGTCTGAATCAGATCCATTCACCAGACCGCAAGCGGTCAGTTTTGGCGAGGCTTTCCGGTTTTGGCTAAAACTGGGCTTTATCAGTTTTGGTGGCCCGGCCGGGCAAATTGCCATTCTGCATCAGGAACTGGTCGAAAAGCGGCGCTGGCTATCAGAAAAGCGTTTTTTGCATGCCTTGAATTACTGCATGGTGTTACCGGGGCCGGAGGCACAACAGCTGGCCATTTATATCGGCTGGCTGCTGCACCGGACGCTGGGTGGTGTGGTGGCCGGGACGCTGTTTGTTCTACCGTCACTGCTGATTCTGATCGGTCTGGGTTTTGTCTACATGGCTTATGGTCATTTGCCGGCGGTTGCTGCGGTTTTGTATGGCATCAAACCGGCGGTGACCGCGATCGTTATGTTTGCCGCCTACCGGATCGGCGCCAAGGTATTGAGTAATTGGCTGTTATGGTTGTTTGCCTGCCTGGCATTTCTGGCCATTTTTTTGGCAAACCTGCCTTTTCCGCTGATTGTGTTGCTGGCAGCGCTGCTGGCTGGCATCGGTGGCAAGCTGGCACCGGAAAAATTTGTCAGTGGCGGCGGGCATCACGCCCGCCAGCGCGATTACGGTCCGGCGCTGATCGACGATGATACTCCGCCGCCGGCGCATGCGGTGTTCAGCTGGACCGCGCTGCTCAAAGTGCTAGTCACCGGACTGTTGTTATGGGGCGTAGCAATCGGTGGGTTAGCGCTGCTGTACGGCTGGGAAGGGGGGCTGACACAGATGGGCTGGTTTTTTACCAAAGCGGCGCTGTTAACCTTTGGCGGTGCCTATGCGGTGTTACCGTATGTCTATCAGGGGATGGTGGAGCATTTTCACTGGTTAAGCGCGCAGCAGATGATGGATGGCCTGGCGTTGGGTGAAACCACGCCGGGACCGCTGATCATGGTAGTGACTTTTGTCAGTTTCGTTGCCGGCTGGCTGCAGCCGCTTTTTGGCTCGGAGTCGTTGTTTCTGGCCGGCGGGCCGCTGATTGAATCGACTCACGGCAATCTGCAACTGACCGCGCCACTGGTGGGGATCAGCGCCGC
>CAIUWU010000253.1 GCA_903902945.1 uncultured Pseudomonadota bacterium | reverse complement strand
GCCGAATTTAAGTCAATGCCACTGGATTTTCGCGGGACACTAAAAAACCCGCTAAGCCAGATGGCTTGCGGGTTTGTGGTCTTTCTTGAATCTTTTCAGATTCTAATTTGGTACCGACGGCCGGACTTGAACCGGCACAACTTGCGTCACCACCCCCTCAAGATGGCGTGTCTACCAATTTCACCACGTCGGCAAAAACTATTTTACAGCAGGTTTTTCTACTTCTTTGATAGCAGGCGCTTCAGGCAAAGTAGTAACTGGAATATCGGATTTTGGTGCTTCAACCACAGGAGCGGCATCCATCAAATCGGTTTTTTTAGCATTGTGACCGCTTAAAACCGCAAGGCCTAAACTGGTCAGGAAAAATAATGTTGCAAAAATGGCAGTGGTTCTGGAAAGAAACGATGCCGCGCCTTGTGCGCCAAAAACGGAACCGGATGCGCCACTACCAAAAGCAGCACCTGCATCAGCACCTTTACCTTGCTGCATTAACACAAGCCCGATGATACCTATCCCTAACAGGATGTGTATAACAATGATAATTTGATACAACATATTGATCCTAAAACTGGAAACTTAAACCGAATGGCAAATCTGCAAGAAACCGTTGGCATCCAGTGAAGCACCACCCACTAGACCACCGTCGATATCGGCCATTGCAAATAAACCTTTAGCATTGTCTGGTTTGACGCTGCCACCATAAAGAATTTGTACTTTGTCAGCGATAGCCTGACTTCTGGCTGCAATACGCTCACGAATATATTTATGAACTTCTTGCGCTTGCTCATCAGAAGCGGTTTTACCGGTACCGATAGCCCAGACAGGTTCATAAGCAATCACTGCATTAGCAAATGCATCAATACCTGCTGCGTCGATAACTGCATCCAGTTGCTCATCAACTACCTCGAAGGTTTTGTCTTGCTCACGCTCATCCAAGGTTTCACCCACACACAGCACAGGAACGATGCCTTGTTTTTGTGCCTGTACGAAACGACTGGCGACTGTTGCATTGCTATCACCGTAGTAGCTGCGTCTTTCCGAATGGCCAACCAGCGCATATTTGCAACCGCAATCGGCCAGCATGGTAGCAGATACTTCGCCGGTGTATGCGCCTGAAGCCTGATCAGCAACGTTTTGCGCACCTAAAGCAATCGGTGATGAAGCCAGCACTTCACGGATATCTGTTAAATAGACAAAAGGCACACACACTGCCACTTCTTGTGACACTTCGCCCAAACCTTCAGCCAAGGCTTTTGCCAGTGTTTGTCCCTCTGCACGAGAGCCGTTCATTTTCCAGTTACCCATAATCAAAGACTGACGCATCACTTTCTCCGAGCCGATAAAAGCCGACAATGATAAACGCTGACTAGTTTAAGTTCAAGTCAGATTGCCTTTTTGACTTCATTAGCCAGCTGCTGGGCGCATTTATTGACTTCATCTTCATCGACACCTTCAACCATAACCCGGACCAACGGCTCGGTTCCGGATGAACGCAACAGAACTCTGCCCTTATCACCGAGTTTTTTCTCGACATCCTGAACAGCTTTGCGGATGGCTTCAATTTCATCGATTTTGACTTTTTTATCGGTACGGACATTAATCAGCACCTGCGGATATTTTTTCATGCCTGATTTGAGCTCATGCAGACTTTTACCGGTACGCCGCATTTCAGCCAGGACTTGAAGCGCCGAAACAATACCGTCACCAGTGGTGGTTTTATCGAGACAGATAATATGGCCCGAGCCCTCTCCCCCCAACATGCCTTTTTTCTCGGCCAGCAATTCCATCACATAACGGTCGCCGACATTAGCGCGGAACAAAGGCACACCCAGCGCTTTCAACGCATGCTCCATCCCCAGATTTGACATCAGGGTACCGACCACCGGGCCTTGCAGCCTGCCTTCATCCAGTCGTGATTTGGCAATGATATAAATCAGCTCATCGCCATCGACAACTTCACCCTTGTGATCGACCATAATGATTCTGTCGCCATCACCGTCCAAGGCAATGCCGAGATCGGCTCTGAACTCTAATACTTTGGCCGCCAGATTTTCTGGCTTGGTTGCACCGCACTCATCATTGATATTCAAGCCGTCGGGTTCAGCGCCAATAGCAACTACCTCGGCACCAACTTCCGCAAAGACATGTGGGGCAATGTGATACGTCGCTCCGTTGGCACAATCGATGACAATCCGCATCCCTTTGAAATCCAGGTGGGCAGGAACCGTGGCCTTGCAAAATTCTATATATCGCCCGGCAGCATCGTTAATACGCTTGACCTTACCTAATTTGGCGGATTCGACGGTGGTCATTGGCGCATCAATGTATTGCTCGATTTGATGCTCCAGATCATCAGGCAGTTTGGTACCGTTTACCGAAAAAAACTTGATGCCATTGTCGTAGTAGGGATTATGCGAGGCGCTGATCACAATCCCGGCTTTCGCTCTTAACGTTCTGGTCAAATATGCAATCCCGGGGGTCGGCATCGGCCCCAGCATCCGGGTATCGACACCAGCCGCCGAAAGCCCGGCTTCCAACGCCGACTCGAACATATAGCCTGAGATACGGGTATCTTTACCAACCAGTACAAAACCACCCTCTTTTGCAAATACCCGGCCAGTCGCCCAGCCCAGTTTCAACATAAAGTCAGCCGTAATCGGGTACTCTCCCACTTTGCCGCGAATACCGTCGGTACCAAAATATTTTTTTGCCATCTTTGTCTCTTAATTCTTAATCCAAAAAAAAGAGAGACCGAAGCCTCTCTTGGTTTTAGCCATTAACGGTGCTTATCCTTGTTCGGTGCTGCCGCTAACGGAGGAATCGCGATTGTTACCGCCCCAGTGATCGATATCAACCGAGTTAGGTGATGAAGGGGTATCATCCCAGCCTTTGGGTTCTCGGACCGGTTTTCTCGCCAGCAAATCATCGATCTGATATTTATCAATGGTTTCATATTTCATCAAAGCATCTGCCATAGTGTGCAGAATATCGATGTTTTCTTTCAGGATGGTCTCAGCCCTTTCGTAATTGCGATCAATGATGGAACGAATTTCTTCATCAATGGTATGCGAGGTTTCTTCGGCAACCGACTTATGCTGAGTCACAGAACGACCCAAAAAGATCTCACCTTCTTCTTCACTGTAAGCCAACGGCCCCAGGCGCTGGGAAAGACCCCATTTAGTGACCATATTCCGGGCCAGCTCGGTGGCACGTTCAATATCATTGGACGCACCGGTAGACACCTCTTCCCAGCCGAAAATCAGTTCTTCGGCAATCCGGCCGCCATACAGGCTGGAAATCATGCTATCCAGCTTACGTTTGCTGGCACTGTACTGGTCACGCTCCGGCAGGAACATGGTTACACCCAGTGCACGGCCACGCGGCATAATGCTGACTTTATAGACCGGATCATGATCAGGGACGATCCGACCGACAATCGCATGCCCAGCTTCGTGATAAGCGGTCATGCGTTTTTCTTTTTCGTCCATCACCATCGAACGACGTTCGGCACCCATGATCAGTTTATCTTTGGCTTTTTCCAAATCAGCCATGCTGACCAGACGCTTATTGAAGCGCGCAGCAAACAGAGCCGCTTCGTTGACCAGATTGGCCAAATCGGCACCGGAAAAACCCGGAGTCCCTTGGGCAATATATTTCACTTTGACATCATCTGCAGCCGGTACTTTCCGTAAATGCACATTCAGAATCTGCTCACGGCCTTTAACATCAGGCAAACCAACTATCACCTGACGATCAAAACGACCCGGACGCAACAACGCCTTATCCAATACATCGGCACGGTTAGTCGCGGCAATCACGATAATGCCCTCATGACCTTCAAAACCATCCATTTCAACCAGCAACTGGTTCAGGGTCTGTTCACGCTCGTCATTACCGCCGCCCAGACCGGCACCACGCGAACGACCCACCGCATCGATCTCGTCGATAAAAATAATGCAAGGCGCGTGTTTCTTGGCTTGTTCGAACATGTCACGCACCCTGGAGGCACCGACACCGACAAACATTTCCACGAAATCAGAACCGGAAATGGTAAAGAAAGGTACTTTGGCTTCGCCGGCAATCGCCCGGGCCAACAAGGTTTTACCGGTACCCGGAGGACCTACCATCAAGGCACCACGCGGCACTTTACCGCCGAGTTTTTGATATTTGGCCGGGTCTTTGAGGAAGTCGACCATTTCCTCGACTTCTTCCTTGGCTTCATCACAGCCAGCGACATCGGCAAAAGTCACTTTATTTTGATCCTGATCCAGCATTCTGGCTTTGCTTTTGCCAAAGCCCATGGCGCCACCACGACCACCAACGCCACCACCCTGCATCTGGCGCATAAAGAAAATCCAGACCGCAATCAGCAGCAGGATTGGCCCGAATGACACAAAAATCTGCATCAGCATCGAAGGCTCTTCAGGCGGCTGAACACTGATTTCAACGCCGTTAGCCAGCAAGTCATCAATCAGATGCGGGTCATTGGGCATATAAGTTTTGAACTTATCGCCAGCCTGCATTTTGCCTTTAATCGTATTGTCAGAAATCGAAACCTGCTGGACTTGTCCAGCCTTGACGGCATCGATTAACTGCGAATAAGACAGTGTCGAATCACTTCGGATTGAACGTGATCCAAAATTGTTGAATACCGCCATCAACACCACGGCGATGACGACCCACAACAGCAAATTTTTAAACATATCGCTCAAGTTACGCACTCCAGCCTAACAACACTTAATTAGAAAACCGAGTAATAGTATCAGGAATACCCGATAACTTTATAGGAAACCTTGTTATTTAAATCCTTTCGCCAGAATATACACCTCATTACTGCGGGGTCTTGAAGCCTTAGGCTTGCGAATCACTACAGTTGTAAAGTGTTCTCTGACCTGATTACAGAACTGATCAAAACCCTCACCCTGAAACATTTTGATCAAGAATGTACCACCTTTCACTAAAATTGCTTGCGCAGCATCCAATGCCAGTTCACCCAAGTAGATAGAACGTGCCTGATCCACCCCTTTATTGCCACTCATGTTGGGCGCCATGTCCGACAATAACAAGTGCACAGGCTCACTATCAAGTATTTTGTAGAGTTTTTGCAGCACATCGTCTTCGCGAAAATCCCCCTGAATGAACTCAACCCCTTCAATCGGTTCAATTTCCAGCAAGTCCAGAGCAATAATTTTATCTTTCTTAGCCAGTACGGTACGGGCGTATTCAGACCAGCCACCGGGTGCTGCACCCAAGTCGACCACATTCATGCCAGGTCGGATGATTTTGTCTTTTTCCTGAATTTCACTGAGTTTGAAAACCGCGCGCGAGCGATAACCCAGCGCCTGGGCTTTTTTGACATACTCATCCTGAAAGTGTTCCTGCATCCATTGCTGGCTACTTTTACTGCGGGCCATTTATATTCGTGTAAAATTGTGCAATTTTAAAAATTAAGGAAACAGAGTGAATCCTATCCTAAAGAAGAAACTGAAGGCGCAAGCCCATGCACTGAATCCAGTGGTTATGATTGGTCAAGCTGGCCTGACAAACGAAGTACTCAACGAAATCAACATTGCTTTAGACGTTCATGAATTGATTAAAGTCAGAATCCGCGCCGAACGCGATGACCGTCGCATAATGAGCGAACAGATCGTTACCGCAACCCAGGCGGAAAACATTCAATCAATCGGCCAGATTGGCGTGTTTTACCGCAAAAATCCCAACAAATAATTCTAAAAAGGGAGGCCAAGCCTCCCTTCCGCTATCGCTCAGATATATTTAACCGACAAGATTTCATATTCGATATTGCCGCCGGGTGCCTTAACCGTCACCACATCTTCCGCTTCCTTACCGATTAAAGCTCGCGCAATCGGCGAACCTACCGAAATACGACCTTCTTTGATATTGGCTTCGTCTTCACCAACGATCTGATAAGTCACCGTTTTACCAGAATCGAGATCCTCGATTTCAACCGTGGCGCCAAATACCACTTTGCCGTTAGCATCGGTTTTAGTGACATCGATGATATTGGCGTTAGACAACTTGCCTTCGATTTCTGCAATTCGCCCTTCCGCAAAGCTCTGCTGCTCACGAGCGGCATGATATTCGGCATTTTCTTTCAGATCGCCATGCTCGCGGGCCTCGGCAATCGCCTGAATGATCCGCGGCCTGACTACTGTTTTCAACTCATCAAGTTC
>CAIUWU010000252.1 GCA_903902945.1 uncultured Pseudomonadota bacterium | reverse complement strand
TTGTGTTGGAACAGTTAGCATCCTGTTCATCCGTGCTAACCGATGATGAGAAAGATCTGGGGGTGTGTCTGATTGATATTGGTGGTGGCACTACCGATTTGGCTATTTTTTCCGAAGGTGCGATCAAGCATACCGCTGTGATTCCTATTGCCGGCGATCAGGTAACTAATGATATTGCCGTGGCATTACGGACACCGACCAAGAATGCCGAAGATATCAAGCGCCGTTATGCCTGCGCACTGACTCAGCTGGCAGATGCCGGACAGATGATTGATGTTCCTAGTATTGGGGATCGTGAACCGCGCAAAATTTCGGCACAGAATCTGGCGGAAATTGTTGAGCCGCGTTACGAGGAGCTGATGTTGTTGGTTCAGGCCGAATTAAGAAGAAGTGGCTACGAAGATCTGATTGCGGCGGGTATGGTGATTACCGGCGGCAGTTCACAGGTAAAAGGTTTGGTTGAGCTGGCGGAAGAAATTTTTCATATGCCGGTGCGGATGGGGGTGCCTTTGCATGTATCTGGATTGATGGATGTAGTACAGGCGCCGATTTATTCAACAGCAGTAGGATTATTGCTATATGGCAAGGATCATAATGGCCGTGGATTAGGTATTAACGAAGACGGATTGGACTTATTTTCGAAGATCAAGAGTTGGTTTCAAGGTAATTTTTAGTGTTTTTGGGAGGGTGTGAAAATGAAATTTGAATTAATGGACAATAGTGGCAACGCCAATATCAAAGTAATCGGTGTTGGCGGGGGTGGTGGTAACGCAGTCAATCACATGGTGAATATAGGTATTGATGGTGTGCAATTTATTTGTGCCAATACCGATGCCCAGGCTTTGCGTCAGATGAGTGTCGATACCATTGTGCAGTTGGGTGTTGAGTTAACCAAAGGTCTGGGTGCAGGTACCCGTCCTGAGGTAGGGCGTGCCGCTGCCGAAGAAAATCGTGAGCGGATTCGTGAAGTGATTGAAGGTGCCGATATGGTGTTTTTAACTGCCGGTATGGGCGGTGGAACCGGTACGGGTGCTATTGCTGTTTTTGCGGAAGTCGCTAAAGAAATGGGCGTTCTGACCGTAGCAGTGGTTTCTAAACCATTCGAATTCGAAGGCGCCAAGAAACGCAGTGTTGCAGAATCGGGACTTAAAGAACTGGAGAAACTGGTTGATTCTTTAATCGTGATTCCGAATCAGAAATTGTTGCCGACTCTGGGTAACAACCGTTCACTGGTTGAATCATTCCGGGTGGCCAATGATGTATTGTTGGATGCCGTTCAAGGCATTACCGAGCTGATTACCCACCCAGGTTTGATGAACGTTGACTTTGCCGATGTCAGAACCGTGATGTCCAATATGGGCAGCGCAATTATGGGTACCGGTGTGGCCAGCGGTGAAAATCGTGCCCGTCTTGCCGCCGAGAAAGCCATTGCTTGTCCGTTGCTGGAAGACATCAATTTGCAGGGTGCCCGCGGTATTCTGGTCAATGTGACTTCAAACGGTGATCTGGGGCTGAATGAGTTTGATGAAATTGGCAGCATCATGCATGCTTTTGCCTCTGATGAAGCCGACATCAAAATTGGTATGGCGGTTAACCCTCACATGGGTAATGAAGTCAAGGTGACAGTGGTTGCTACCGGCATGGGTGATAAAGGCAAAGCTAATGCCAATGCTCCTATCAATCTGGTGAAAAAAGTGGCTGCCGGCGAAGTCAATTATGATCAATTGGAGAAGCCGACCGTGATTCGCCAGCAAAAACAGGAATCAACGCGTGAAACCCGTTTCGGTGCTCAGCCAAGAAGTGATGCAGATCTGGAATATTTAGATGTGCCAGCCTTTTTAAGACGTCAAGCCGACTAATCAATGCCCTGAAACAGGGCGAATAAGTCGTATAACAGGGGGAGCTATCCTTTAATTTGTGATAGACTCCCCCGGCCTTTTTGTAATTGTCTGCTTAATTCATGATTAAACAAAGAACCTTAAAAAACACCATCAGAGCTACAGGTGTTGGCTTACATACCGGTGATAAGGTCTATCTGACCCTCCATCCTTCCGCTCCCAATACGGGTATCAGCTTTCGTCGGGTTGATCTGGAACAGCCTGTAACCATTGATGCGCGCCCTGAAAATGTGGGTGAAACCAAGTTATCGACCACACTGGTCCGTGATGGTGTAAAAGTTTCGACGGTTGAGCATTTGTTATCGGCACTGGCTGGATTAGGCATTGATAATGCGATTGTTGATGTCAGTGCCCCGGAAGTGCCGATCATGGACGGTAGTGCGGGGCCGTTTGTATTCTTGTTACAGTCTGCCGGTGTAGTGGAACAGGATGCGCCTAAACAATATATTCGTATCAAACAGCCTATTCGGGTTGAAGACGGCGATAAATGGGCGGCTTTTATGCCTTTCGACGGCTTTAAAGTCACTTTTACCATTGACTTTGAACATCCGGCCTTTTCAGAGCATCTGAAAACTGCGGTGATGGATTTTTCATCAACCACTTTTGTCAAAGAAGTCAGTCGGGCAAGAACGTTTGGGTTCATGAAAGATATTGAATTCCTCCGCGAGAATAATCTTGCCTTGGGCGGCAGTCTCGACAATGCGATTGTCGTTGATGATGACCGGATTCTGAATGAAGATGGTTTGCGTTATGCCGATGAGTTCGTCAAACATAAAATTCTGGATGCGATTGGCGATCTGTATTTGCTGGGTCACAGTCTGATTGGCGAATATCAGGGCTTTAAGTCTGGCCACGCGCTTAACAATAAATTACTGCTGGCTTTGTTGAACAATACCGATGCGTGGGAAAAAATCAGTTTTGCTGATGCAGATCAGGCTCCGATTTCGTTCATGCGTTCTGCACAAAATCTCGTCACCTCTCCCAAATAAGCTTTCAGGCGCTTAACTAGCTTTTGGTGGTTAAGCGCTTTTCCAAAGTACTCGCCAGACGTGACAACGCCTGACTCAGGGCATCATCTGTTTTAGCTTGTGATTGTTGTTGCATGAGACGAATTGTATTGTCTGAAGGCAGTCTTATGGCGCTTGCCGGCTTCAGCGGGCGATATTCGGCTTGTATTTTTATCTGTATGGTTTTGATTTTGGTAAAGCCGAAATCGCTGGCTGCTTTAATAATGTCGGCATCGATAAAGCGTATCTGCGACGCCCAGGCCGATGATTCCACATAAATAATCAGTTTTTGCCCTGAAACCACGCAATGCCGGATGGCATCAGCTATCTCCGGCGACACTGCTGTGCGGATTTTTTTTAAAAGTTTTGCTTGTTCCGACACAATTGTCAGACATAATGCCAACTGCTGATGATTAAAATCGAGTACGGGTTTAAAAATGGTCATCTCAGAAAAATCAAACTCACGAGCAATAATGATATGCAAATGTTTATTCAGGAAGTGCTTGCAACAATAGAACATCAGCCGGTCAGGCTGCTGACTATACTCAGAAAGATACAAAACCGTTATCGCCATATACCGTTGGCTGCTATCGAACAGCTAGCTGAAGCTCTGGCTATTCCGCGCACACAAATCATAGCGGTGGTCGAATTCTACAGTTTTTTTCATTTAACACCACAAGGTCGCTATGAGATCTTGCTCAGTGATTCGATTACTGACCTGATGCTGGGCCAAGCCGCCAACGCCCGCTATTTGGCTGAAAAGCTCGGTGTTGAGCCCGGCAATGTTCGCCATGATGGTCTGGTCAGTCTGAATTTCACCTCCTGTACCGGACTCTGTGATCAGGGGCCGGCAGCATTGATCAATGGACTGCCGGTGGCTCAACTCGATTTTGCCAAAATCGACAGCCTTGTCGGGTTGATTGATCAGCAAGTGCCCGTAGAGCAATGGCCTGCTGCTTGGTTTGATGTTAACGATAATATTCAGCACCCCGGCCTGTTGTTGAATTCAACTATCAAGCCTGGACAAGGATTGGCAGCAGCCTGGCAGCGCGGTCTGGCGGCAACACTGCAACAAATCGATCAGTCCGGTTTGAGGGGCCGCGGCGGTGCTGGGTTTAAAACGGCTCAGAAATGGCGTTTCTGTGCTGAGGAAAACAGTGCTCAACGCTATGTGGTTTGTAACGCCGATGAAGGTGAGCCGGGGACTTTTAAAGATCGGGTGTTACTGAATCGTTATGCCGATCAGGTATTCGAAGGCATGACGCTATCTGCGATGATTGTTGGCGCTAACCAGGGTTTTCTGTACCTGCGCGGCGAGTACGCTTATTTGTACCAAGCATTAGAGGCGGTGTTATTGCGGCGGCGTCAACAGGGGCTGCTGGGAGCCAATATTCTGGGACACGGTGTCAGTTTTGACATCGAAATCCGGCTGGGTGCCGGCGCTTATATCTGCGGTGAAGAGTCGGCGCTGATCGAGTCGCTGGAAGGAAAACCCGGTATTCCGCGCAATCGGCCGCCTTACCCGGTCAGTAGCGGTTATCTGAATCAGCCGACCGTGGTGAATAATGTCGAGACTTTTCTGGCTGCGGCGGCGATTGCGGCTCATGGTGGTCAGTGGTTTGCCAGTGTCGGCACCGAAAAATCAGCCGGCAGCAAGATTTTAAGCATCAGCGGTGATTGCGCCAGGCCAGGTATTTACGAATATGCATTCGGTACCACCATTGCCCGGATTTTGGCCGATTGTGGTGCCAGTGAGGTGTTGGGGGTACAGGTTGGCGGACCGTCGGGCACTTTTATCAGTATCGAGGAAGCTGACCGGCGATTGGCGTTTGAAGATCTGGCCACCGGCGGCTCATTCATTATTTTTAATCGCAGCCGCAGCATTTTTGACATTGCCAAGAATTTCACCGACTTTTTTGCTCATGAGAGCTGTGGCTTTTGTTCGCCTTGCCGGATTGGCACCAGTCTGTTGAAAAAGCAACTCGATAAAATTGTGCTGGGTCATGGTTCGGTAGGTGATGTGGTTGAGCTGGAAAGCTTGTCAAACTTGCTGAAACAATACAGCCATTGTGGTCTGGGGCAGACGGCGGCCAATCCGGTGCTGACTACATTACAACGCTATCCCGAGTTGTATCAGCAGCAATTGAAACAGATCAGTTATGAACCCGGATTCGATCTGGATGCCGCGTTAGAGACCGCCCGGCAGATGGCAAATCGGGATGATGCGGCGGCGCATTTACAGCAAGTGGAGGATTGATGCCAACTTTGACAATCGACGGACAAACCGTTGCCTTTCAGCCGGGGCAGACCATTATCGAAGCCGCAACGGCAGCCGGCATTTATATTCCGCATTTATGTCACAAACCCGGTTATAGCCCGCATGGCAGTTGCAAATTATGTTCGGTGACCGTTAATGGCCGTAACTGTTCGGCCTGTACTTTTCCGGCAGCTGAAGGTCAGCAGGTGATCAGCAACAGCGATCAGTTACAGCAGGATCGGCGCAAGATTACCCAAATGCTGTTTGTGGAAGGCAATCATTTTTGTCCGTCCTGTGAAAAAAGTGGCAATTGCCAGTTACAGGCAGTCGGTTATCAGCTGAACATGCTGGACAATCATTTTCCGCATTTTTATCCGCAGCGTAAGGTAGATGCCTCGCATCCTGATATCGTGCTGGATCACAACCGCTGCATCTTTTGCAATTTATGTGTGCGGGCCAGTCGCGAACAGGATGGCAAGAACGTGTTTGCCATTAGCGGACGCGGCATCAATAAACATCTGATCGTCAATGCTGACACCGGCTTGCTGAAAGACAGTCAATTGACGGTGGATGACTGTGCAGCGCATATTTGTCCGACCGGCGCGATTCTGATTCGTCAT
Source organism: uncultured Pseudomonadota bacterium (assembly GCA_903902945.1). Lineage (GTDB taxonomy): Bacteria > Pseudomonadota > Gammaproteobacteria > Methylococcales > Methylomonadaceae > Methylomonas. The sequence goes on along the minus strand of CAIUWU010000252.1, from coordinate 1,898 downwards.
ACGGCTTATCAGCGGCCGATCGGACAACGGATTTATGATCATCACCCTATCAGTGAGGTGGCTTTGGAGCAGGAACATGGCAAGTAAACTAAGGGTTGCCACAACGTCACTGGCAGGATGTTTTGGTTGTCATATGTCGTTTCTGGACATCGACGAGCGCTTGTTGGCGCTGGTTGAAGTGGCGGAGTTTGATCGTTCACCACTCACCGATATTGAGCATTGCGGGCCTTGTGATATTGGTTTGATCGAGGGCGGTGTCTGTAATGCCGAAAACGTGCATGTGTTGCGTGAATTTCGCAAGAACTGCAAGATTCTGGTGGCTGTCGGGGCCTGTGCGCTGAATGGTGGATTGCCGGCGATGCGTAATATGATTCCGCTGCAGGACTGTCTGCTGGAAGCTTACCGCGATGGCATCGGGGTTGAAAATGCTCAGATTCCCTGTGATCCCGAGTTGCCGTTATTACTGGATAAAGTGCGGCCGATTCATGAAGTGGTCAAAGTCGATTATTTCTTGCCCGGCTGTCCGCCTTCGGCAGATGTGTTTTGGGCATTTCTGACCGCGCTGATCGAAGGCCGGCAGCCTGATTTACCCTATGAACTGGTGCATTACGATTAAGTCTCCAGCAGGCGTTTAAAAACCCTCAAATAAATCCAGTTGCTGAAATTGTCGCTGATCCGGTTGCTGCAGACCGGACAGCGTGACCCCCAGCAGCCGGATTTTTTTATTACCGACTGCTGCATTATTCAGTAAATCGCGAATCAGATAGCGGCTGTTGGCATCATTGCCAAGAGGCTGAGACAAGGTTCTGCCCCGGGTGATCTGCACAAAATTATGATATTTGACTTTAATCGTCAGGCTGTAAGCCTGCTGATTCTTTTCCCTTACTTTGAGCAGGCATTTCTCAAATAGCTGCTGAATCTGTTCGAAAATCAGTTGTGGGTCGCTAATATCGTGTTCAAAGGTGGTTTCACTGCCGATCGATTGGCGTACCCGCTGCCCATTTACCGGGCGATGATCAATGCCACGGGCTATGTTGTAGAACTGTTCGGCAGCCTTGCCGAAATGTTGTCTTAATACTTCAAGCGGCAACTGTTTTAGTTGGGCGCCGTTGCTTACCCCCAGTTGCAGCATTTTCTGTTCAGTAGCGGGCCCTACGCCGTGGAATTTGCCAATCGGCAGCTGGGCGATAAATGCTGCCCCTTGTTCAGGGGTAATCAAACATAAACCATCCGGTTTGCCGTGATCCGAAGCAATTTTGGCGAGGAATTTGTTGTAAGAAATCCCGGCTGAGGCAGTCAAGCGGGTTTGCTGGCGAATATCGGCTTTGATCTGCTTGGCCAGTAAAGTGGCAGAGCCCTGAAACAGCAAACTGTCGGTAACATCCAGATAGGCTTCATCCAGTGATAGCGGTTCAACGCTATCGGTATAGCGGCTAAAAATACTGCGGATAATGGCTGATGCTTCCTGATAGGCCTCAAAACGTGGTTTGACAAAGATAGCCTGTGGGCAAAGGCGGTAGGCTTTTGAGGAAGCCATTGCTGAATGAATCCCGAACTGGCGGGCTTCATAGCTGCAGGTGGCGACAACGCCGCGCGAATCCGGCTTGCCGCCGACAATCAGCGGTTTATTGCGATATTGAGGATTATCACGTTGTTCGATGGCAGCGTAAAAAGCATCCATGTCGATATGGATGATTTTGCGCTGCCCTGCAGACATGGAAGGTCAGTCTTTGTTAGTGACTTCAAAGCCGCTGGAAACATTCCAGTCAGCAAACGGGAATGGCAGTTGTTCGGTGCTGTAAGTCAGAAACAATAAAATATGGTAGTGATAGGTCGAAACGCTGCGACCAAATTCCACCAAATTGCTGTTGCTTCTGCCTGTCAGCAGCGCTGATGCA
>CAIUWU010000251.1 GCA_903902945.1 uncultured Pseudomonadota bacterium | reverse complement strand
TACCAGCCAGTCAGCCCGGTAAACTTGATACTGATCGAACAGGTCGGCCAGTTTCTCGGCCAGCTGATAACGTTTGCGACAGCCCTGATCGTCAGCTAGAAAACGCGCCAGATCGGTAAATTCGGCCTGCTTGATCAGATCGGGCAATAAGCGATACAAGCGCCAGGTCAGCGGCGCCTTGGCCAGTATTTGATGTTTGGGAATTTTGGTTCCCAGTACCTGCCGGTAAACCGACCAGATAAAGGTAGACGGCAATTTGATGTCGAGCGCTGCGGCAATGCCGTGTTTATCCTGCAAAGCCAGCTGCTGTTTTAGCCATTGCGCCATGCCGTTATTACTGACCAGAAACAGCTCGTTTTCCAGCGGCGACAACGGATATTGGTTAGTCCAAAATCCGGCCACTTCCAGTAACGATTCCAGTTGATTGGCATGGATTACGGCCAAGCCGTTTTCCAGTGGATTAGCTATGTGTGTAGTTGGACTTGGTTGCATAAATAGCATTGAGGATGAATTGCCCCTTTCTTGGAGGTAGTCATTCCGGCTTGAGATTAGTGAATTGAGTTAGATTGTCCGTGATAACCGACGATCTATGCACAAAGCCAGCGACCGGTAAAAGCATTTTTCGCCAAGCCTCGCATTGTTGCCCACTTGCTCGGCGATGCGGTTGATGTGGTTGTAGACATCGCACAGGCGTTTGACAACCAGCGGCAGAATCAAGTGTTTGTATTTGGCCGCGTCCTGCACACCGCAAATAGAGCAGGCGGCATCCCATAGCCAATTTTCCGGTGCTTTGTCCTGTTCGCTGTTGGATTTTTTAGCGGGTTGGGTCACGGTGGTTATCCTTGTGGTGACGGTTGTTCAATCAGGCCGCGGTAAAGTGCTTCCAGTAATTGCTGATTGTCGTCGAATTGCGTCGGCTTGGTCATCATATTTTCTATCTGGGGTTAGATTCAGCCGGTTCCTCCACCACCTCCGTCGCCTTCCCGATCCCGCCAACCAGTGTCTTTGTTGATGATGCGCTGTAGTTGCTCTGGTTCGCTGTTGCTCAAAACAGCTGGCAGATGATCATAAAGAAATGGGGTTGCAACAACCCCATTTCCCTATCACACTGGCAATTAATCAGCGCTTACTGCAACAAAATCGTGCCATTCGCTGCATTGGCCTGACTACCCAAACTTAAGGAATTGGGACAAGCCGGTTGAGACCATGCAGACCAATAGCTATCGGTTGGGCCGGACTTGATGATCATTTCATCGCCATAGATGCCAATTGGAGCCTGAGAAACACCGTTGGCATTCATATTAAAGTTAGTAATCCCTGTGCTTGGATGCATTACCAATGCGCCACGAATTCGCCATGCAAAGGCATGATCACGACACGAGGTATCACCGGAAACCCCAATAGCGCCAATCTTTTTTCCGCCTTTGTATAGTGCTAAGCCACCACCAAATACATTGATGCCACCGAGTCTTTTGCCAACGATTGGGTCAAGGGCGGTACCGTAAGCAGGTAACATACCACCTTGATAAGCAACGGCAGCGTCAACTGGATTGCTATCTTGCAAACCGAACAAACTTCCGCCTGGTTGCACCGCGCTATAGAGATTAGCAGTTGAAATTGCATAGCCATCCAAACTAAAGTCGTTGGCAGTATTGGCCTTTTGTGCCGATATTATGCGACTGCCTAACCAAGCACTATTACCTGCATTGGGACCAGGAGCACCATTAGTGGTAATTTGACAAACCTTGCCGGTCTCATCGACAAAAGTAACCCACATATTTAGACCATAGCCGCCTGTATTAGCTGAGGCAGCAACATTGATTGCCGCTGCCAATGACCCAGGAGATAAATCATTGCATTTTGCCGACACACCTTGGGAAATGACTATTCCTGCCAATATATACAAATATCTTATTTTCATAATAGCTCCTCAAAAAGACGAATCATTTAATTAGTTATTAATAGCCAAACCATGTCTGGCAGTTTTTACCCGCACCACTTCTTGCGCAGTTGCGCTACCGACAACAGTTCGGCAGACTGCTTCTCTCGTTGTCTTGTAGTTGTATTTTTCGACTTTAGCGGCCAGTGCATGAAAAACAGAAACAAAATAAACAGCAGTTTCATCGGCAGAGATATCCCCTATTCCACAGAGTACGGAACGCCAGCCGCTGCCGAGTGGTTCCGAGCGTTTGCACAATTTGCTTTGCACCTTTAACAGCTACTTTATTGAACAAAATAGTTGACGGTTTAGCCATCACATTAGGCACAACCACGAGCAATAACTATAAAGGCTTTGCTTATTATTTAATACATTTGCAAACGCTAATTCAGCTGTCACCCCACTGAAAGTTAAAATCAGATTAATATAAGAAATTGATTACCACTACCCACTAATGAATCAACGGCGTGAATATTAACTATTTTCGCCATTTTCCTACCACCGCAGATAGTTAAAATTAACTATGCAATGTGCTTTTAATTAACACGTAAAAGAGTTTATTTTTAATTATTTAGCTAGTCAATTTATTTATAAAATCAAAAAACTTATAATATCATTGATGAGTAGATCATATGATCTTGTGTGGGTCAATTTAATTTGACAAAGTATTTTCCGCAAAAACGCTAATAATTTTTTGCGATTTACAGGTTATTAAATTGCTTGATGAGGATACTCTGCTTGCGTAGTTTATTAATCCTGTAAATACCCTGATTGAATCACCAGACCTTCCGGGATTGGCAAGACGATTGTAAAAACTTTGAAATACCCAGACTTCGGGTGAAACGCTTGTATCGGTTTTATATCGAAGCGTGGAGTGATGACACTGTTGCTCGTCAAGGATTAGTGTGCAAGCCACCAAAGTCCTGCTGGATAGGATTTGTCCCCCCACCCAAACCACAAACCTTGCCGATCAGTATAGAGAACGGCGCAACTTTACAGAATGTCGTTACAGCGAATATTGGCGCCATGTTGATTCGTGCATTAGCCGAGCAAGGCAAACTGATTGAATCGCAAGAAATGGCCGACCGCTTACAGCGTCTTGAAAAATTGTTGGAGTCCAGATCCAGAACATGAAACTCGCACAAGTAAATAAACTTTATGCCAAACTGACACCCCTAGAACAAGCGACACCGGTCATTGAAGCAGCGGCAAAACATGACGAAAGCGAAGCTGATGCGATTATGGAGCAAGTAGAGGAAAGCATTACATTGCCACCCATGCAGATTACAGCCTGCGCATACACGCTCTAACGGCGCTTGTCGGTCAATATGGTATCGAGTATTGGAAAAATCGAACACTGATGCTGATAGCTTACGAATGCGCCAAACAAGGCAACGATAAAGCAGAAGCTCCTGCCTTGCGGTTCTTAGCCAAGGCGGTTGCGCTGGAATCTGCAATTGTCAAAGTCTGCAAGCAACTTAAAGTCGATGTGTATGCAGCTGGATGCCTTGAAGATGATGTCAGTCCTGAAGTGATTGAAATGACTGACAAGGCATTAGTTAAGCAATACGTTGATATGTTTGCAGGACTAATAATCTGATATAATTAAAACTTGGATAATAAATGATTTAAAACTTACTATTATTTTTCACGAATATGGACTTTTAAAGATGCAAGGAATGGTTGTTTTTGTTTTTTGGTTTATTTGGTTTTCGATGCTATCGGCTCAAAATTTCAAGAAATTACTGGGGTTGGTGAAGCAATTGTTTACGAGCAAAGTTGCTTAGGTGGTGGTGAT
>CAIUWU010000250.1 GCA_903902945.1 uncultured Pseudomonadota bacterium | reverse complement strand
GATGCAAACCTGGAATCAGGGCCTCCCCGGCGATGTGTTGCAGCTGGCGAATTCGCATAGTTATTTTGCCAGCGACAGCATTGATGCCGCACTGCAAGCCCGACTCGATAGTGCGGATATTCATCCCACCGCGCTGTTATGGGGTAAAGGGTCGAATACCTGCAGCGGTCAGGCGTTAGCGCTTGAACAGGCGGTTATCGCCAGTCAGCCCGAGTTGGCCGAAGGCCTACTGGCTGCCGGTGTCGATCTGGATCGGCGGGCGATGCGGGTGATGGTCGATGATTTACGTTGGCAGTTTGAAGAGCCGCAGACCTTATGTCTGTCGTTTCGTCTGCCTGCGGGTAGTTATGCGACGGGCTTGCTGCGCGAGCTAGTAACCATCAGCGAGTAAAGTAAGGCCGTGAAAATCAGGGCAGTGGTCTGAGCAAATCCAGCTCAAACATAATCGCGTCTTCGCGGCCATCTTTGGCAGGGTAATAACCTTTGCGGATGCCGATTTCTACAAAACCCACGCTCCGGTAGAGATGAATCGCGCCCGGATTGCTGGGGCGGACTTCCAAAAAAATCTTTTCGGCGCGCGGGCGGGCATAGTCAATCAGGTGATTCAATAGCTTGCGGCCGACACCTCGGCCCTGAAACGCCGGGCTGACGCTGATATTCATGATATGGGCTTCGCCGATGATCGCTGAAATGATCGCATAACCGACAACGCAGTCCTGATGATCGATGCATACCCAGCAGGTATAAGTCAGAGTGCGGAAACAGTCATCAAATACGCCGGCTGACCAGGGGAATTCATAATTGCAGTTTTCAATCGCCAGCACTTCTGCCATATCGGCCTGATCCATTTTGCGGATTTTCAGCAAATCCACTTCCTTGACCGATTCGGGAAAAACCTTGGCATAAAACTCGCGGTCGGCGTCATAAAAAAAAGTTTGTTTGAGATTGTGCAGTAATTTCCACATGATTAATCAGTAACCGATTGGTAGACATGTAATGCAAATTGTAAATCTTCCCAGGCTTTGGCTTTTTCAGTCAACGAACGCAGCAGATAGGCCGGATGATGGACTATCACCAGCGGCGTGCCTTGGAGCTGATGCTGAATGCCGCGTAGGCGGCTTAACGGTTGCTGGGTGTTTAACAGGTTTTGGGCGGCAATCCGCCCCACTGCCAGAATGATTTTGGGCCTGATCAGGGCAATCTGCTGTTGCAAAAAAGCATTGCAGGCGGTCACTTCAGCGACCAGCGGATCACGGTTATTCGGTGGCCGGCATTTGAGCATATTGGCAATGTAAACCTGCTGACGGCTCAGGCCGATTGCCCGCAGCATTTCATTGAGCAGCTGTCCGGCTTTGCCGACAAATGGTTCGCCCTGTAAATCTTCGTTTTGTCCCGGTGCTTCGCCGATCAGCAGCCAGTCGGCCTGCTGATTGCCAACGCCAAAAACCGTTTGTGTCCGAGTTTCCGCCAGCGCACAGGCATGGCATCCGGCTACTTGTTGTTGCAGGGTATGCCATAAGTCCTGATGGTGGTCGTTGTCAACGGTGACCGATGCTGTAGCGGCGGAAGCAGGCGAGGGCTGTCTGGATTCCCAGACCTGAATGCCCATCGCCTCCAGATATTGCAGACGGCTAGCGTGATCGACTGCCATCGGCTTTAAACGTCACCCATTTGCGGATGCTGTTTCTGATCAGCACTTTGCAGCTTGTTGATGGCGTTGATGTAAGCCTTGGCCGAGGCGATGACAATGTCGGTATCGGCGCCGGAGCCGTTGACGATGCGGCCGGCCTTTTCCAGTCGTACGGTCACTTCACCCTGCGCATCGGTACCGGTGGTAATGTTGTTCACTGAATATAAGGCCAGTGTCGAGCCGGTATTGACCAGGCTTTCAATGGCTTTCAGGCTGGCATCGACCGCACCGCCGCCGGTGGACTGGCCAGTCAGTTCCTTGCCGTCGACGCGGATGGTTACGCTGGCCACCGGTACTTCGCCGGTTTCTGAGCAGACTTTCAGGCTCAGCAATTTGATGTGCTCGTCTTCGGCTTCAAAACTTTGTTCGGAAATCAAGGCCTGCAAATCTTCATCGAAAATATCGTGTTTTTTGTCGGCCAGTTGTTTGAAGCGGAAAAAGGCATCATTCAGGTCGGTCTCGGTTTCAAACTGTACGCCCAGTTCGGCCATGCGGGTTTTAAAGGCGTTACGGCCGGAATGTTTACCCAGTACCATGCGGTTGGTGGTCCAGCCCACATCTTCGGCCAGCATGATTTCGTAGGTTTCGCGGTTTTTCAGTACACCATCCTGATGAATGCCTGATTCATGGGCAAAGGCATTGGCGCCAACGATGGCTTTGTTGGGTTGTACCGGGAAGCCGGTGATCGACGATACCAGTTTCGAGCAGGTGACGATTTCGCGGGTATCGAGGCCGGTATCGCATTTGAAAAAATCCTGACGGGTACGGATTGCCATCACTACTTCTTCCAGCGAGGCATTACCGGCGCGTTCGCCCAGACCGTTGATAGTACATTCCACCTGACGGGCACCGTTCATCACCGCTGACAAAGAATTGGCGACCGCCAGACCCAAGTCGTTATGGCAGTGAACCGAAAAAATCGCTTTGTCGGAATTGGGAATGCGGTTGATCAGATTGGCAATGGTGGCGCCAAACTGTTGCGGCATACTGTAACCGACGGTATCGGGAATATTCAGCGTAGTCGCACCGGCATCGATGACCGCTTCCAGAATCCGGCACAGGAAATCCTCTTCGGAACGCCCCGCATCTTCGGGTGAGAACTCGACGTTGTCGGTATATTGTCGTGCCCGTTTCACTGCCCGCACCGCATACTCGATCACCTGATCCGGTGTCATGTTGAGTTTTTTCTGCATGTGAATCGGTGAGGTGGCGATAAAGGTGTGAATCCGCGAGCTGTTGGCACCGCGCAAGGCTTCACCGGCACGATCGATGTCTTTATCCAGTGCCCGCGCCAGACCGCAGACGGTACTGTCTTTGATGGTATCGGCCACTGCCTGCACCGCTTCAAAATCACCCTGACTGGCGGCAGGAAAGCCGGCTTCGATCACATCAACCCGCATCCGTTCCAGCGCACGGGCAATCCGTACTTTTTCATCGCGGGTCATCGATGCGCCGGGACTTTGTTCGCCATCGCGCAAGGTTGTATCAAAAATAATTAATTTGTCTTTCATGAGTGCTCCGTTCATGAAACAGCCGGCCTAGTGCCGGGAAACTGAAAAGGGTTAAGACTTAAAGGAGTAATTATGATTGCCCGTCAGGGCAGCAGACTAAGCAACAGACTAAGCAACAAAGCCAGCATGGGTTTGTCTGAACAGAAAAGCTGATTGCGGATGATGGTCTGAATATTCATGGGCGCTCAATATACTGTATTGCTGGATAGGGCTCAAGTTCCAGGACGGCTGGGTTGGGGCTTTAATCAGATTCGATAATAATCCAGATACCATTCCACAAAGCGTTTTACCCCTTCGTCGATACTGGTGGTTGGCCGGTAATCGACATCGGCAATCAGGGCTTCGACATCGGCGTAGGTGTCGGGGACATCGCCGGGCTGCATCGGTAACAGATTTTTGCTGGCGGTTTTGTCCAGATAACGTTCCAGGGTTTCGATATAAGTCATCAGCTCGATCGGTTGCTGATTGCCTATGTTGTAAACCCGCCAGGGGGCAAGGCTGGTTGCCGGATCAGGATGCAGGCCACTCCAGTCAAGATTGGCGCTGGCGGTATGATCCAGAGTTCTGACGATGCCTTCGACGATATCATCGATATAAGTGAAATCGCGGCGGTGATTGCCGTAGTTAAACACATCGATGGCTTTGCCGGCCAGAATGGCTTGGGTAAACAGGAATGGCGCCATATCGGGACGCCCCCATGGTCCGTAAACGGTAAAGAAACGCAGGCCGGTGGTTGGTAACTGATACAGGCTGCTGTAAGAATGCGCCATCAGTTCATTGGCTTTCTTCGAGGCTGCATACAGGCTTAACGGATGATCGACATTGTCATGTACCGAAAACGGCATGGCTTGGTTGGCGCCGTACACCGAACTGCTGGAAGCATAGACCAGATGTTCCACCTGATGATGGCGGCAGCCTTCGAGAATATTGATAAAGCCGACGATATTGCTGTCGATATAGGCGTGAGGATTCTGCAACGAATAACGCACACCAGCCTGGGCTGCCAGATTGACCACTTTTTGTGGCTGATATTTTCTGAACAGCGCCTCGATGCCGGCGCGGTCGGCCAGATCCAGGCGCATATCGGTGTAGCCGGTATGGTCTTGAATTCGTGCCAGCCGATCCAGTTTCAGCTGCACATCGTAATAGTCATTCAGATTATCGAGGCCAATCACTTCATCGCCGCGTTCCAGCAGTTTCAATGCCAGTTGGTTGCCGATGAAGCCGGCGGTCCCGGTAACTAAAATTCGCATGCTTTCGATAATGCTTATTTTTTGACGATGCTGCTCCAGGCGGCTAACCAGACCTGAGACTGGTAGCTGTCAGCCGTTTTAGGCAAGGTTTTGTCGAGTACCAGGCCTAGCGTCTGCTGAATGATGCCGAAAAAGTAGCTATAGGCCAGTAGCGGATCAATCGAACGGATCTCACCTTCATTGATACCGTTCTGAATGATGCGTTTAATTTTTGAGAAAGCCGGTGTGTCCATTAACGCTGGCGCTTCGGGTAAAAATTCGCGTGAATTCATGAACAGTAAAAACTGAACGACTTCGGGTGCTTCGTCAGTGAGACGAAACATCAAATCGACAATTTCCCGTAATTGTTCGGAAGCCTTGCGATTACGGCGGCGGATGTCGTCGATCGAAATGCTGAGACTGTCGAGAATGTTTTCCCGCAGCGCCTGAACAATGGCTTGTTTGGTTTTGAAATGCTGAGTGATGACATTGGCATTGCTTGCCTCAAGTGCCTCTTTGATTTCCGGCAGTGAGGTATTGAAATAGCCTTTTTCAGCAAACAGCTTCAGAGCGGCCCGTAAAACTTGGTCGGATGTGACAGTTTTAATTGGCGCGGATGCATTTTCTAATTCTAATTCTGGTTCCATGCGCTTTAATAAAGACAGCCTTCAGGGCTGTATTTCCTCTTGTAGTGTGCAGCATCAAGCTACTGTTATTTATTCGTTGATGGTGGATAAAGCCGCCATCAGATAGTTAATCATTGACCATAAGGTCAGGATCGCCGACAGATACAACAACCAATATCCCAGGTTATTGATCGGCAATCCCCATAAATCATCCCGATACAGCAAAAAGCTGATAGCCGCCATTTGTGCGGTGGTTTTCCATTTACCTAACTGGGATACTTTTACTTTAGCGCGCTGGCCGATTTCAGCCATCCATTCCCGCAAAGACGCTATCGTGATTTCGCGACCAATGATAATCGCTGCCGGAACGGTTAAATAAGGGTTCGCCTCTGCCTGAACCACTAATATCAGCACGAAAGCCACCATCAGTTTATCAGCCACCGGATCGAGAAAAGCACCAAAAGCGGTTTCCAGCCCCATTTTTCTGGCCAGATAACCATCCAGCCAGTCAGTGAAACCAGCGACTACGAAAACGATGGTGCAGGCCAGGCGCGAGTATTCCCAAGGCAAGTAAAATACCACCATCAGCAAAGGTATCAAGGCTATGCGCAGTAATGTCAGGTAGGTGGGTAGAGTAAATTTAACTGCCATCTTGGTGGTGAAATGTATCGTAAATCCGTTGCGCTAATTGTCTGCTGATGCCCTCAATGCTGGCCAAGGCATCGACACCCGCGCCAGTCACGCCTTGCAGACCGCCGAACTGTTTTAATAAAAGTTGTCGCCGTTTCGGCCCGAGTCCGGGAATTTCTTCCAGAGTCGATTTGTTCTGGGCTTTGCCGCGACGTTGTCGATGGCCTGTGATGGCAAACCGGTGTGCTTCATCGCGAATATGCTGAATCAACAGCAGGGCGGAAGCACCGGATCTGACATCCAAGGGTTGTTCCTGATCCGGTAATATGATTTTTTCCATTCCGGCTTTTCTATCAGGTCCTTTCGAAACGCCGACTATCATAACACTGTTTATCGCCAATTCTGCCAGCGCCTTTTGAGCCTCGGCCACCTGACCTTTACCGCCATCAATCAATAAGATATCCGGCATGGGGTATTCGCCTTGCTGCAAGCGTTTAAAACGCCGGGATACCGCTTGATGAATCGCCGCATAATCGTCCCCTGCCGTAATGCCCTCTATATTAAAGCGTCGGTAATCGGATTTGACCGGGCCTTCATGATCGAAGACTACGCAGGAGGCCACTGTTTGTGCGCCCTGAGTGTGGCTGATATCAAAGCATTCCAGGCGTCTGGGCAGTTCGCTACAGCCCAGTTCCTGCTGCAGGCTTAAAAACCGCTCATATAAATTCTGTTTTTCCGCCAGTTTGCTGCGTAAGGCATTGTCGGCATTGGTCATTGCCATTTGCAGCCATCGCTGTCGTTCGGAGCGGACATTGTGAGAAATGCTGACATTGCGCTTGGCCTGTGTGCTCAGTACTTCGCTCAGCAAGCCGGCTTCTGGTAACGGATGGCTGACGATCAACTCGTGCGGTGGGGTTTTGTCCAGATAATACTGGCTGATAAAGGCCTGCAAGATCAACGCCGGATCGTTGTCGTCGGCGATACGCGGATAAAACTGGCGGTTGCCCAGATTTTGACCATTACGAATGAAAAATACCTGCACGCAGGCGGCATCGCCGCGCGAAGCGCAAGCGATGATGTCGACATCGCCGCGTTCGCCTTCCACACATTGTTTTTCCAGAATTGCCCGTAAACGCTGAATCTGATCACGATAGGCGGCGGCAGTTTCAAACGCCAGTTCACTGGCGGCCGCCTCCATTTTACTGACCAGCCGGTTAATCAGTAAGCTGCCTTGGCCTTCCAGAAACAACACCGTATTTTCGACATCAACCTGATAGGCTTCTTTGCTGATCAGACCCACACAGGGCGCGGTACAGCGCTCGATCTGGTGTTGCAAACAGGGTCGGGAGCGGCTGTTGAAATAACTGTCTTCGCACTGCCGTACCGGAAAGATTTTTTGCAGCAGTTGCAGCGTTTCCTTGACGGCGCTGGCGCTGGGGTAGGGGCCAAAATACTGGCCACGGCGCTTCTTGGCGCCGCGATGGAAACTCAGTTGCGGAAACTCATGCAAGGTTGACAAAAACACATAAGGGTAGGATTTGTCATCGCGCAGACTGATGTTGTAACGGGGTTTGTGACGCTTGATCAGCTGGCTTTCCAGCAATAAGGCTTCACTTTCGGTATGGGTTACCGTCACCTCGATGGCGGCGATTTTGCTGACCATCGCCTGCTGCTTGGGTGATGCATGCTGATTGCGGAAATAACTCGAGACCCGATTTTTCAGGTTTTTGGCTTTGCCGATATAAATGATCTCGCCCTTGTCATTCAGCATCCGATAAATGCCGGGACGCTGAGTCAGGGTCTTCAGGAAAGCTTTGCTGTCAAAACCGTTGCTTTCATCGGGGTTATGCTCGGGGGTCATCTCGGTGCCAGCAAATCCTGAATTCGCCGGAAAACATCGGCAAACATTTCTGGGGTCAGACGCTTGGTTTGCACGTTATAACGACTGGAATGGTAAGAACTGACCAGAAAATGCCCCTGCGGTAATTCAAACATCCGATTATGGGCAAATTTTGCTGCAGTAATCTTCAAACCAAAGCCGCGCAACACTGCCTGATGGGCAATGCTGCCCAGTGCCAGAATCACCGATCCGGCAGGCAGGGTAGCCAGTTCGGCAGCCAGATAGTGGTTGCACTGTTTGATTTCATCGCCGCTGGGTTTGTTTTGCGGCGGTAGACATTTCACGGCGTTGGTAATCCGGCAGTTGTTCAACTGCAAACCGTCGTCAACCGCGCTGGCCTCGGGCTGATTGCTGAAACCGAATTGATATAAAGCCTGATACAGCAGCAGACCGGCGTAATCACCGGTAAAAGGGCGTCCGGTGGCATTGGCGCCATGCATGCCCGGCGCCAGTCCGACGACCAGTAGGCGTGCCTGACTATCACCGAATGGCGCCACCGGCAAAGCGTGATAGTGCGGGTATTTGAGTTTTACCTCGTCGAGAAAATTCGCTAGCCGCGGGCAGTCGCGGCAGGTCTGATTAAAGTATGTATTAGCTGACATGGTTAGGTGCGCAATTGAATTGGCCGACATTTTCACCGAAGTAGCGCTGTTAAGGCAATTGGCCGGTTTTGTTGCCGGTTGAGCCACTTAACTCTTATCGATCTCTGGTTTCGCCATAGACCAAACCGGCCTGGCAAGGCACAATACCGCCTATTTTGCTTTTCATCTGACCTTAATGCTTGCCCTTCTTGTACGTTTTTCGATTCGATTTTCCGGTCTGATTGTCGCTCTGGCGCTATTGCTGCTGGCTTATGGCGGCTATCGTTTTGCCAGTGCCGGTTTGGATATTTTTCCCGAATTTGCGCCCAAGCAGGTGATCATTCAAACCGAAGCCCAGGGCTTGGCGGCAGAGCAGGTTGAAGTGCTGGTCACTCAGCAGATCGAGACGGCGATCAGCGGTCTGATGGGCCTGAAAACCCTGCGTTCGCAATCGATTCAGGGGTTGTCCATCGTTACCGCTACTTTTGCCGAAGACAGCGATATTTACCGGAATCGCCAACTGGTCAGTGAGCGTCTGGCAAGGCTGGGTTCGCGGCTACCGGCCGGAATCGGTATTCCGGTGGCGGTGCCGTTATCGTCGTCATCGGCCACGGTGCTGACACTGGGCGTCAGTTCTGAAGCAAAGAGTCTAATGCAACTGCGAACCCTGGTTGACTGGACGCTGGTACCGCGATTGATGGCGATCAGCGGGGTGGCCGATGTCAATGTGTTTGGCGGCGATGTGCAGCAGTTACAGATTCAGATCCGGCCCGAGGTGTTACGGCGCTTCGATCTGACTCTGGATCAAGTAATTGATGCTGCGGCCGGTGCCGCGCAACTAAGCGGTGCCGGCTTCATCGAAAACACCAATCAGCGTTTCACGGTGCAGGTCAGCGGTCAGCCGGTGACCCCGGAGCAGTTTAAAAATATTATCGTCACCCATCACAACGGCAGCAGCATCAGTCTGGGTGAAGTGGCCGAGGTCAGTTACGGCGCCGAACCGCCGATCAGTGCCGCCCAGATCATGGGTAAGCCGGGGGTGGTGATGATGGTGATTGGCCAGTTTGGAGCCAATACGCTGTCGGTGTCGCGGCAGGTAGAGGCGGTGCTGAGCGAATTTGAACCGCTGTTGGCCCAGCAAGGCATCAGTTTTTACTCCCATCTGTTTCGCCCCGCCGATTATATTGAAACTTCGGTCGGCAATCTGTCGGGGCATTTGCTGGTCGGCGGTTTTTTTGTACTGCTGATTTTGTATCTGTTTTTATTCAATCTGCGTAGCGCCCTGATTGCTGCGCTGGCGATTCCGGTATCGCTGATGGCGGCGATGATCGTGCTGCTGGAGTATGGCGTCAATCTCAATATCATGGTGTTGGGCGGGTTGGCGATTGCGCTGGGTGAGGTGGTGGATGATGCAATTATCGACACCGAAAATATCTTCCGCCGGCTGCGTGAAAATCAGAATCTGCCTAAACCGTTGAGTCTGCAGGGAGTCATCTATAAAGCCTCTCTGGAAGTGCGCAGCT
>CAIUWU010000249.1 GCA_903902945.1 uncultured Pseudomonadota bacterium | reverse complement strand
GAGTTATGTTAATTGTAAAATACCAATTTTCTATGAAATAATAGGTTTTTCCTATTCAAGAAAGGAGACAAGCTGTGGAAATGCAACAAATTCGCTATTTTCTGGCCGTCTGCGATAAAGGTTCATTCACTCGTGCTGCACAGGCAACCTATGTGGCCCAACCCTCGCTGACCCAAGCAATTAAGAAATTGGAAGATGAACTTGGCGGTGAGCTATTTAGCCGAGACCGCGGCGGATGTCGGTTGACGGCCTTAGGACGTTTGGTTGAACCTTCTATACGTGAAATAGTGCGCAAGACGCAAGCTGTCAAAGCTGAGGCTGTGCGTTTCAGCCGCTTAAATACTGTGCCACTTCGCATCGGCGTGATGACGACAATTGCCGCACACCATTTAAGTCCATTCTTCACTGACTTTCAGCAAGAACGACCCCATGTAGAACTGGAATTAGTCGTCGACAGTGAATGCAATCTATTGAATCAACTTGATGAAGAGGGCCTGGATTTAGTTATCAGCGCACCAACATCCTTACTGGCAGAGCGTTACCAGTCTTTAGAGCTTTACGAAGAACGCTATGTCGTTGTCTTCAACGACAAACACCGTTTCAATCAAATGCAACAAATTGATTTAGCGACCATACAAGCTGAACCTTACTTGGATCGCCTGAACTGTGAATTGCGTGAAACACTGAGGAGTGTGTGCCAGGGGCGGCAGGTCAATCTTTATGCTGCCTATAGAAGTAATAGCGAAGAATGGATACTGAGTATGGTACGCGCCGGAATCGGTGTTGCGCTAATGCCGGAATTCACCATCACCAAAAATGCAGATCAGATTCGAGTTCGTTATCTGTCAGATCCGGAAATTCGTCGCACCATCTGCGCTATATTCCCGCCCACATCGGCCGCAAAACCCGAAGTGGCAGAAGTATTGAAAAGTCTGCGGATAGGTTTTTAAAAAATCACAGGTTAGGCAAAACTAAATCAAAAGTCCGATTATGGCGTTTAAAGGGGTTAGGAAACCTCTGATTATTGCAGATTTTCAAGAAAAATTGACGCGCAAGCCATTGCTTTAATTGGTGCTGAACCAATCTGCCAGAAAGCCGCCATACATGTTTCTCAATAGCTGACCTTCAAATAGGCTTGAGCAGACCTTCACCAACTCAATTTATTGTTGAAGGTTACAATGAAAAGCCCAGTTTTATTTGGTCATTTGCTTGGCAAATCAAAAATCCTTTTAATATTCAGACATCACGTTCTCAATACGTCGATCTGGCACTAACCATAGCAATGCGACCAGCACATAAAGCCCTTGAGCTAACCATGGCGACCAAAACGTGCTTAGTGTCGCTATTAAGTAAATCAATGGTGAGGATTTACCCTTCCAGTCGCTACCGACAGCTCTTTTTAATAGCGAATTTGCCCCTTGTGAAACGATGATGAGGTATTGTATTAATATGTAAGCGATTGCTGCCATCAATAGAACCACTCCGTAAGCCATCGTTGGTATAGCCGCAAAGTGATTTTGCCCCATCCAGGCAGTTGTGAACGGAAATAACGATAACCAGAACAATAAATGCAGGTTTGCCCACAGTATCGAACCAGTGACTTTTTGGCATGTTTGCAGTAGATGGTGATGGTTATTCCAGTAAATGCCTACATAGACGAAGCTCAACACATAGCTTAAAAGCACAGGAATCAAAGGAATCAGCGCATTGATGTCCGCAGTATGGGGTACTTTCAATTCCAATACCATGATG
Source organism: uncultured Pseudomonadota bacterium (assembly GCA_903902945.1). GTDB lineage: Bacteria > Pseudomonadota > Gammaproteobacteria > Methylococcales > Methylomonadaceae > Methylomonas. Next base: position 1,025 of record CAIUWU010000249.1, on the reverse strand, counting down.
GTGATAATGATGGCCAGTACCCCATCACTGAATGCCTCCAGCCGACCTTTACCCATGTCTTACCTCGTTAACGTACTGTAGTGATGGGTAGCTATTATTACAGCCTATGGTTACGCACAGTTTTTTAAAATACAAAATTCAATTGGGTTCTTACATAATCGCTATCATGTTCACCTTCAGTAATCACTTGTCCCGCAAAAAATGGCTGTAAGTAAAACCGAGTGAAAGGTGTTTATTGATTTCTCACTCTGTGTTTGCCGAAATGGCGAGGGCTCGATATTGGCAGGCACCCTCTATATGTGGATGTCGCAAAATTGGCCGTTGGATGCGGTCGCCAATGGCCGCTTTGTAGATCTCCAGTTCCCAGGCGCTGGATTTAGCTGACTGACTGGTTTGGAGAAGTGCGACCGTCAAGTTTGGGTCGTTGCTTCCCTTTCACTACCCATCCTGTAAGCACATCAGGTATCTTTTTGCCCACTCTGAGTAATGATTAGCTAGCTGCATTTTACAATCGCCAACTCATCCCACTGGGTTGTATAGCGTTTTGACATGCGTTCGGGCTGGAACTGCCAGCTTTTGTTTAATCCTGTGGCGGCTATAGATATGGACTTAGGAAACCGATGGTTGATTTTATCGAAGCAGGCCATTAACTCTCGCTCCTTTGAAGATTTTGGGTTGGCAAACAAATCCGTCTGACCAGGCATGGTATTGGGGTAAAGGCCACTTAATTGGATTCCGCATTTCTGGTAACGGTAACCCTCCTTGTAAATACCCTGCAACAACTGCTTGGCAACATTGATCAACCTGCGTGTATCTTGCGTGCCTATTGCCAATTTCAAAGTTGCTGAACGTTGATATTGAGGTTCTTGTGGATTAAACGGGTTAGTCCTGATAAACACGGTTAAACGATCTGCTGTCGAATCCTGTGCTCTGAGCTTTTCCGCTGCCCGGCTGCAGAACTCGGCTAAAGCTTCCGATAATTCCTTCAAATTTTCTAAAGGCCGCTTAAAACTTCGGGAACACAT
>CAIUWU010000248.1 GCA_903902945.1 uncultured Pseudomonadota bacterium | reverse complement strand
GTCTTTTAATGATTCATGAAGTTCAAAACTAATTATTTTCTTGACAAGTATTCGTGTATGGCATTGGCAGACTTACGTCCGGCACCCATGGCTAGGATAACCGTTGCCGCACCGGTCACAATGTCGCCTCCGGCATAAATGCCTTCACGGCTGGTGAGACCCGATTCATCTTTAGCTACAATGTAACCCCACTTGTTGGTTTCCAGTCCCTTGGTCGTTGCGGGAACGATGGGATTGGCTATCGTGCCGACAGCCACAACGACGGTATCCACATCGATCATGTACTCGGACCCCTTGATGGGTTTGGGACTTCTTCTTCCCGAAGCGTCCGGTTCACCCAGTTCCATCTTGATGCATTTCATTCCGGTGACCCAGCCGTCCTTGAAGCTCGCGGATTTACTTCCAGTACATAAATGGTCTCCCCCTGAATCGCAAACTGGGTATTCATCAGACCGCGCACACCCAACGCTTCGGCCATTCTCGCCACCTGGGCACGCAACTGATCCTGAATGTGCATTGGTAAATCATAAGGCGGAATTGAACACGCCGAGTCACCCGAGTGAACCCCGGCCTGCTCGATATGTTCCATCAGACCACCAATCAGCACGGTTTCACCGTCATAAATGGCATCGACGTCCATTTCGACCGCATCATCGAGAAAGCGATCCAGCAATACCGGCGAATCATTGGAAACACTGACCGCTTCTTTCATGTAGCGACGCAGTCCTTCTTCGTTAAAGACAATTTCCATCGCCCGGCCACCCAGCACATAAGAGGGTCTGACTACCAGCGGGTAGCCAAGCTCTTTCGCTGAATTAACGGCCTGTTCCACAGAGCGTGCAGTGGCATTAGGCGGCTGCAGCAAATTGAGTCTTTCCAGCAACTGCTGAAAACGCTCGCGGTCTTCAGCCAGGTCGATAGAATCGGGAGAAGTACCGATGATCGGCGCACCTGCCGCTTCTAAAGCCCGTGCCAGTTTCAGCGGCGTCTGCCCACCGTACTGCACGATCACGCCTTTAGGTTTTTCAAGTTCGATAATTTCCAGCACATCTTCCAGCGTCAATGGCTCGAAATAGAGACGGTCCGAGGTATCAAAGTCGGTGGAAACGGTTTCCGGGTTACAGTTGACCATAATGGTTTCATAACCGTCTTCGCGTAATGCCAGTGCCGCATGCACACAGCAATAATCGAATTCGATACCCTGACCGATCCGGTTCGGACCACCGCCGAGAATAATGATTTTTTCGTTATTGGTCGGTCTGGCTTCGCATTCCTGCTCGTATGTGGAATACAAATAAGCAGTATCGGAAGTAAATTCAGCCGCGCAGGAATCAATGCGTTTATAGACTGGACGCACACCCTGTTTATGCCGGACATTACGCACTTCCGATTCTTTGGTGGCCAGCAATTTGGCCAAACGACGATCCGAGAAACCTTTACGTTTCAGACGTAACAACTCACCGGCTTCCAGGGTTGCCAGGGTTTTGGTTGACAGAGTTTTTTCGGTCAGAATCAGATCTTCAACCTGAGCCAGAAACCACGGCTCGATTTTTGACGCATCATGAATATCGGTAAAACTCAGACCGGAACGGAAAGCATCGGCCAGATACCACAAACGCTGCGGACCGGGATAGCGCAATTCGCGCAGAATTGTGTCCTGACAGTTGGCATCCGACAAATCAGCAATCTCGTCAAGACCATCAACGCCGACTTCCAGTCCACGCAAAGCTTTTTGCAAAGACTCCTGAAAGGTACGGCCAATTGCCATGACCTCGCCCACTGACTTCATTTGTGTCGTCAGCCGGTCATTGGCTTGCGGGAATTTTTCAAAGGCAAATCGCGGTACTTTGGTAACGACATAATCAATAGTCGGTTCAAACGAAGCCGGGGTGGCACCGCCAGTGATTTCGTTGCGCAACTCATCCAGCGTGAAACCGACCGCCAGTTTGGCAGCGACCTTGGCAATCGGAAAACCGGTGGCTTTTGAGGCCAGCGCCGAGGAACGCGATACCCGCGGATTCATTTCGATCACAATCAGGCGACCGTTGTCAGGATTAACCGCAAACTGCACGTTCGAGCCACCAGTATCAACGCCAATCTCACGCAGCACTGCCAGCGAGGCATTACGCATGATCTGGTATTCCTTGTCGGTCAGAGTTTGTGCCGGCGCTACCGTGATGGAATCGCCAGTATGCACACCCATAGGATCAAAGTTTTCAATCGAACAAATGATGATGCAATTGTCCTTACGGTCACGCACCACCTCCATTTCGAACTCTTTCCAACCCAGAATCGATTCTTCAATCAGCAATTCATTGGTGGGTGATAAGTCCAGACCGCGCTCGCAGATTTCGATGAATTCCTCACGGTTATAAGCAATACCGCCACCGCTGCCACCCATGGTAAAGGACGGACGAATAATGGTCGGATAGCCGACTTCTTCCTGAGCCGCAAACGCTTCTTCCATACTATGGGCAACTTTGGATTTGGCGACTTCGAGACCGATCTTGCGCATGGCCTGATTAAACAGATCGCGGTCTTCGGCTTTATTGATCGCTTCTTTGGTGGCACCGATCATTTCCACGCCGTACTTGGCCAGCACACCGTGTTTGTCGAGCGCCAGTGCGCAGTTCAACGCTGTCTGACCACCCATGGTCGGTAAAATGGCATCAGGACGCTCTTTTTCGATGATTTTTTCGACCGTCTGCCAGTCGATAGGCTCGATATAAATCGCATCGGCCATATCAGGATCAGTCATGATGGTCGCCGGATTCGAGTTGACCAGAATCACCCGGTAACCTTCTTCACGCAAGGCTTTACAGGCTTGAGTACCTGAATAATCAAACTCGCAGGCTTGGCCGATCACAATCGGCCCAGCGCCCAGTAACAAAATCGATTTTATGTCAGTTCTTTTTGGCATAGGACTCTTTAAGAAAAACTAGGCTTAACGCGATTGGTTCATCAGCGTGATGAAATCATCAAACAGGGATTCCACATCATGCGGACCGGGACTGGCTTCAGGGTGACCCTGAAAGCTGAACGCAGGACAATCAGTACGCTCGATCCCTTGCAGACTGCCGTCAAACAGCGAATGAAAGGTTGCCTGCACATGTGCGGGCAGCGAGTCTGCACTGACAGCAAAACCGTGATTCTGACTGCTGATCATGACCCGGCCAGTGGCTTTTTCCTGTACCGGATGGTTGGCACCATGATGACCGAATTTCATTTTTTCGGTTTTGGCACCACTGGCCAGCGCCAGCAACTGATGACCCAGACAAATACCGAATATCGGTACTTGCTCGGCTAGAATGGTTTTGATGGCTTCGATAGCGTAAGTACACGGCTCCGGATCGCCAGGACCATTGGATAAAAACACCCCGTCAGGCTGCATCGCCAGCACTTCGGCAGCCGGGGTTTTGGCTGGCACGACTGTCACCTTACAGCCGCGATTGACCAGCAAACGCAGAATATTGCGTTTCACACCGAAATCGTAAGCCACTACATGCTTGTCAAACTGCTGAACCTGATCGTGACCCGCACCCAGTTTCCAGACGTTTTCAGTCCAGACATAAGTTTCCTGAGTGCTTACTTCTTTGGCCAGATCCATGCCTTTTAAACCGGGAAAGCTGTCAATCGCTTGCCGCGCCGCTGCAACATCTACGGTTTCACCAGCCATGATGCAACCGCGCTGCGCGCCTTTGTCACGCAGCAGACGGGTCAATTGCCGAGTATCGATATCGGCTATCGCCACCACATTGTGATCACGCAAATATTCGGGCAGGGTTTTTTCCAGCCGCCAGTTATTGGCCAGCAAAGGCAAGTCACGAATCACCAGACCGCTGGCATAAACATGGCCGGCTTCATTGTCTTCGTCATTGGTTCCGACATTACCAATGTGTGGATAAGTCAGCGTGACGATCTGGCGGGCATAGGAAGGATCACTAAGAATTTCCTGATAGCCAGTGAGTGCTGTGTTAAATACCACTTCCCCTACAGAACAGCCGTCAGCGCCTATGGATACGCCGTGAAATACCGTTCCGTCTTCTAATACCAGTAGTGCAGGTTTATTCAAGATTGGCCACCTTAGATGTAGAAAACGGGATCAGCCTGACGACCGATCCCGTTCCAGATAGATAAAAACCGGGCAATTTTACGAAATTATCACCGTTTGGTCATTAACAATTTTCAGCGGCTTTTGCGGATTGCGCAGCAGACTACCCTGTTTTTGAATCACGGGTTACCATTAGCGCCCATTAATTTACGATCCACCACCCGAGCTGACTCATGGCAAAACCTATAACGCCTTTACTGGCTGCCGACACCCTGATCGAACTGATAGACCTGCCGGATCGGCCGTTTGTGTTGATCGAACGCGCTTATCCGCCTTATGGCTGGGCGATTCCCGGTGGCTTTGTCGATGTCGGGGAAACCCTGGAAGATGCCGCAATCCGCGAAGCCCGGGAAGAAACCGGCCTCAAGGTACAGCTCACCGCCTTGCTCGGCATATATTCCAATCCGGCGCGCGATCCGCGCAACCACACGGTTACCGCTGTCTATATCGCCACCGCGCATGGTCTGCCGATCGCTGCCGACGATGCCAAAAACAGCGGGCTGTTCACTTTTAACAATCTGCCTGAACAACTGGCATTTGATCATGCACTGGTACTTAATGATTTCCGCCGCTTTCGCGAAACCGGCGCCGTCACGCCACTCAGATTTCAACTCTAAACCAGGATTTTTTCATGCCTATCAATCCCAGTCTTTTTCCGCAACTGATCGAAGCCATCAATCAAAGCATTAATCAGCATGCCGATGCCGTGACCGAACTGGATCAGGCGATTGGCGATGGCGATCATGTGTTTAATCTGCAACGCGGCCTCAACGCACTGGACCAAGCCAAACAGGAAATCAGCCAGCTCGAATGGCCGGCCGCCTGGCAAAAAATTGGCATGGTACTGATGGCCAGCGTCGGCGGCGCATCCGGCTCGCTGTACGCCACTTTGTTTATCAGCCTCGGCAAAAACAGCGCCCAGCAACAACCCGGGATAAGCGGTTTTGCCAAGGCTTTTGCACTAGCGATCGAAGCAGTCAAACAACGCGGCAAAGCCGATGTCGGCGAAAAAACCATGCTCGATGTTTTGGTGCCGGTTGCCAATGCCTTGGAAGTCGGCGCTGATTCAGGCGCTGCCTTACCGGAACTGCTCAGCAGCATCACTCAAACTGCCGCCGCTGGCGTCGAAGCCACCCGCGACATGATAGCCACCAAAGGCCGCGCTTCGTTTCTGGGGGAACGCAGCCAGGGGCATATCGATGCCGGCGCCAAAACAGCACAACTCATGATCACCGCCATCGCCGACTGCCTTATTAAAGCGACCTAAAACCCCATCAACCGCTTCGGCCGAAGGCTGACAACAGCCTTCAGCCGGATGTAATACATTTAACAACCCCAGCGTAATGCTGCGGTATTCACTGGCGCATCCCACAATCTGACCAGTTCTTCATCCAGTACCGTCACCGTCAGCGAACAACCCGCCATATCCAGCGAAGTGGTGAAATTACCAACCAGACTGCGACTCACCACCACCCCCAGCGCCTGCCAGTATTGCCAGGCCAGTTCATAAACCAGATGCAACTCGATCAGCGGCGTTGCACCGAAGCCATTGACATGCAATAAAATCTGCTGCCCCGACTGCAGATTCAGCTCTTGCTGCAAATGCTCCGACAATTGCCGGACGATTTCGCTGGCAGGCTGCATTTTGACGGTGGCCCGCCCCCGCTCGCCATGAATCCCCACACCCAGCTCGATTTCATCATCGGCAATCGCAAAGGTCGGATGGCCCAGCGCCGGCACCGTACAACTACTCAGGGCCACACCCATTGAAGCCGTTGCAGCATTGACCCGCTCGCCAATGGCTTTGCAAGCAGCCAGATCAGCACCCTGCTCGGCGGCAGCGCCGATCATTTTTTCGACAATTAAAGTTCCCGCTACACCGCGACGCCCAATGCTATGGTCTTTAGGCAACGACACATCATCATTCACCAGAACCGTTGCGACCGGCATAGTCACCATTTCGGCCGCCATTTCAAAATTCATCACATCGCCGGCATAGTTTTTAACCACAAACAACACCCCGGCGCCACCATCAACCGCTTCTGCCGCTGCCATCATCTGATCCGGTGTCGGTGAGGTAAAAATCTGCCCCGGACAGGCAGCGTCCAGCATGCCATAACCGACAAACCCGCTATGCAAAGGCTCGTGCCCGGAACCGCCTCCGGAAATAATTGCCACCTTTCCCGGCTTGAGCTGTTGACGACTGACATAACAAGGCGTGTTATTCAGCCGGACAATATCCGCATGGGCTCTGGCAAATCCCGACAAACTAGTTTCCAGCACAGTATCGACACTATTGATGAGTTTTTTCACGTCCATCACTCCTGATTAATGGTTATTCTTAATTGAGCGCCTGAGCTTGCAACACCGCAGTTATGGCGCCGATGTCTTCAAATACCCAGGTCGGCTGATAAGCAAGCGTCGCCAGATCGGTCCGCCGAGAAACACCGCTCAGTACCAGCGCACTGCGGATGCCTGCATGCACCGCCCCCAGAATATCGGTATCCAGCCGGTCGCCAATCGCAATGGTTTTAGCGGGATCACTGCCCAGTTGCTGCATCGCCTGCTGGTAAATGATCGGTTCCGGCTTGCCGATCACTAGCGGCTTGGCGCCGGTAGCCGCCGCCAGTGCTGCCAGTATCGCTCCGTTACCCGGCGCCAAACCTTTTTCGGTAGGCAACGAGGTATCACCATTACTGGCAATCAGTTGCGCTCCGGCTTGCAGCGCATAGCAGGCGGAGGCCAGCTTATTCCAGGTCAAGTCCCGGTCCAGACCACACACCACCAGATCTACACCCTCTTCATATATATCAGTCAGCACAAATCCTTGCTGCCGCAGGGGTTGCGTCAAACCAGCACTACCAATCACAAATAACCGGGTATGCGCTGGCAAGTAATGCTGACTGAGATAAACCGCGGTTGCCTGACCGGAAGTCAAAATCTCATCCGCCGCAACCGTCACATTCATCGTCGCCAGCTTGGTAACATATTGCTCTGCAGTCATACTGGCATTATTGGTAGCTAGTAAAAATGGCAGGCCTAGTTGCCGCAAAATGGCAAAAAACCCTTCAATCCCGGCCTGAGGGCGGTCGCCATGCCACAGCACCCCATCCATATCAATAATTAACGCTTCAATATCTGAGAGCTGCTGCATCTTGTTTCCATATTCCCAATCTTAATTAAACGCTTATTTTTTCAGCCCACCGACAGCCTCTGACAGCTGTCAATCAGCGCAAAGAATTGCACACAACCGATAATACTGTCCAGGAAATCACCGACCAATGATGAATTAGCTTGACTAATCTCTTTTAAGTTAGTTTAATAAGCGGCTCTTGAAGCCCAGGTAGCTCAGTCGGTAGAGCAGAGGACTGAAAATCCTCGT
>CAIUWU010000247.1 GCA_903902945.1 uncultured Pseudomonadota bacterium | reverse complement strand
TTTTTTATTTTAGCGAGTAAAGACAATGCCCCGCTCAATCAATAAAAGATCGGCTCGACATCTGTCCTATCTACTACCTATTTTAATGGTGACAGGCTGTAGCCAAACAGGCCAAAAAGATCATCTAGCTGACGACTCCAGCAGTAAATTTTCAGTTTTCACCCGAAAATCCAACAACAAACACGCCGACTCAAGAGAACATGCCACGATTTGGGACCGTATGCTGTCTCTTTACGCATTACCTGAAATAGATAATGCCAGAATTGACCGCGAAATAAACTGGTATTTGAAAAATCCGGAATATCTGACCCGGGTACAGCAACGCGCCGAGCCTTATCTGTATTTCATTCTCAATGAAATCGAAGCCAAAAACATTCCCGGCGAAATGGCTTTACTGCCTATCGTTGAAAGTGCTTTCAGACCCGATGCTCAGAGTCCAGCACAAGCCTCAGGGCTTTGGCAGTTCATTCCCCCTACCGGCAGACTCTATGGCCTGAAACAAAACAGCTGGTACGACGGTCGTCGCGATGTAGTTGAATCCACTCAGGCAGCCACCAGCTTTCTGAAAGATCTCAGTGAAACATTCAACAACGACTGGTTACTGGCGTTGGCTTCTTATAACGCTGGCAAAGGCAATATCAAAAATGCTATCGACCGGAATAATTACCGGGGCTTGCCAACCGACTTCTGGTCACTGAATTTAAACAGCGAGACATCAGCGTATGTCCCGCGTTTGCTGGCTATCGCCAAGATTTTTGCCAACCCCCAGAAATACAACATCAATCTGCAGAAATTCCCCAATGAACCTTACTTTGAACTAGTAGATATCAAGTCACAGATTGATTTAGGCAAGGCCGCTGAAATGGCACAAACACCTGTCGATGATTTGTTCCGTCTCAACCCCGGCTTCAATCGCTGGAGTACCGATCCTGAGGGCCCGCATCGCTTGCTGATTCCCAAAGACAAGGCTGGATCATTCAAAGAAAAACTGGCTGATTTACCTCATCACGAACGAATCAAATGGATGCATCACACCGTTGCTCCCAATGAAAACCTGAAAACAATCGCCAGAAGACACAATACTTCAATCGATGAAATCAGACAGATCAACCACTTGGATAGTGATGCCGTTGCCATGGGCAAAACACTGCTGATTCCGATTTCATTTCAGCCTTTAAAAGGCGAAGCGGTGGCAACCGTTGCAGCCAGCCAGCCTGTGATTCAGACTCCGAAACAACCTTACACAGTTAAAAAAGGCGATACGCTGAGCGAGATTGCCGATCAATTCAATGTCGATCAGGACGATATCATCAGCGGGAACAAACTGGGCAAAAAAGCCGCTCTGAAACCGGGGCAAAAACTGATGATCAAGAAATCGGGTGATATTACCGTGGCTTCGGCAGCTCCAGCTTTCAAACAAATCAATTACACGGTCAAACCGGGCGAATCGCTGGCCCAGATTTCCAGACACTTCAATGTCAATGTTGGCGATTTGCGCAAATGGAACAGCCTGGCTAAAAACCGCAATGAATTAAAGCCCGGCTCCAAACTGAGAATCACCATAGAATCTCATCACGCCGCCAGCTAAAACATCCCCAACCGGCTACTCAGGCTGTTTTCAGCCTGGGTACCGACTGCAACAGACTCCGGGTATAGTCGTGCTGAGGCGTCATCAACACTTGCTCCACTCCACCCTGTTCGACAATCCTGCCCTGATACATCACCGCAACCTGATCAGCCATCTCGGCCACCACAGCCAAATTATGGGTAATCAGCAGATAGCTCAGACCACGCTCACGCTGTAACCGTTTCAGCAGCTCAATAATCTGCGCCTGCACCGAGACATCCAGCGCACTGGTAGGCTCATCGCAAATAATCAGCTTGGGCTCAACCGCCAAAGCCCTGGCAATACAAATCCGCTGCCGCTG
>CAIUWU010000246.1 GCA_903902945.1 uncultured Pseudomonadota bacterium | reverse complement strand
GCCAGTGTCATCAAAGAAAAACAACTGGAACAACACGCCGAACAGGCTATCGCCGATGGCGCGGCAGTGTTTTACCCGTTTGCCCTGCTCCCGGCCTGGACCGGCAACTGGTCAGAATTGATCAGCGATTTTGACACTATCATCAAAACCATCTGGCATCAGCTGGATGTCGATGTCGACGGCGTGATTCTGGAAATTACCGAGCCAACCCTAAAGCAGGCGATGGGCGCCACCCGTCATCATCATCGCTGGCAGCTGGCCTATAAAGAAAATCTGCAAACCGCTGAAGTGCGGATTATTGCCATTACTCCGCAGACCTCGCGCTCAGGGCGGATTACGCCGGTTGCCGAACTGGAACCGGTGCGCCTGAGTGGCGCGTTGTTATCCAGAGCCACCGCTCACCACTACGGCATGGTGGTTGAAAAAGGCATAGGCCCCGGCGCGACAATCGAGCTGGCGCGTTCGGGAGAGGTCATTCCCAAAATCGAGCGCGTGATTCAGCCGGCAAAGCCGGAAATACCCGAGAGTTGCCCCAGTTGCGGTCATAGTCTGATCTGGGATAACGATTATCTGCTGTGTCCGAATAATCTGAATTGCCCGGCGCAAATCAGCAACAGCATGGAACATTTTTTTAGGATTCTGAAAAACAATGACGGCTTCGGCACTGCCACTATCAAAAAACTCTACGATTACGGTATTCGCCGCGTCGATCAGATTTATGCGCTGACTGCCAGCGAATTTGAAGCAATCGGCTTTGGCCCCAAACAATCGCAGAATCTTGAGGATCAACTGCTACGCAGCCGGATGGAGGCGGTTGAAGACTGGCGTTTTCTGGCGGCCTTCGGCGTGTTCCGAATGGGCCTGGGCAATTGTGAACGCTTGCTCAGTCATTACAGTCTGGAGGCGATCTTTACCCTTAGCGAAGCCGAGATCATTGCCATTGAAGGTTTTGCCGAAAAAACCGCTGCCGTGATTACAGAAGGTTTTGCCACCATCAAACCTTTGTGCCAGCACCTGATGCAACTGGGCTTTAACTTGCAAACCAGCCAGCACACCGCTAACGATGACAGCCATCCGCTGGCCGGTAAATCAATAGTCTTCACCGGCACTTTGACCAGCGGTTCACGCGATGATCTCAGCAAACTGGCCAAAGCCAAAGGTGCCAAAGTCGGCAGCTCGGTCTCGGCTAAAACCGATTACCTGGTAACCGGTGACAATGTCGGCAGCAACAAAATCAATGCGGCGCGCGACAAAGGCGTCAACGTGATCAATGAAGCTCGCTTTTTACAATTACTGGCAGGAGCCGAATCATGAACAAACGTCCGGTCGTCTTATGTTTTTCTGGACACGATCCCAGCGGCGGCGCCGGGGTTCAGGCCGACATCGAAGCCATCATCAGTCATCAATGTCATTGCGCCAGTGTGATTACCTGTCTCACCGAACAGGACAGTCGCAACGTCAAAACACTGTTACCGCAATCCGCTGAAGCCATCCTGCAGCAAGCCGACACCCTGCTGTCGGATTTTGAAATTGCTGCAGTCAAAATTGGTCTGATCGGCAATGCCGAAATAGCGCTGGCCCTGGTAAAAATCCTGCAAACCCTGCCCGGCATTCCGGTGGTGCTAGACCCGGTACTGGCTGCCGGCGGCGGTACCGCGCTAAGCAATCAGGCGCTGCTGGAGGTCATCATCGAACAATTACTGCCACTGACCACGCTGGTGACACCCAACAGCGAAGAAGCCCGTAAACTGGCGCAACATGATGATTTGCTGAGCTGCGGCGAATATCTGCAACAACGCGGCGCCGATTATGTTTTGATTACCGGCAGTCATGAGGCAACCGACACTGTCGATAATCTGTTGCTGATGCCGGAACACCGCCATGAAATCTTCCACTGGCAGCGCTTGCCGGATCAGTATCATGGCTCCGGCTGCACCCTGGCCAGTGCCATAGCCGCGCTGCTAGCGCAAGGGCTGGATATGTTTACCGCGGTCAGCGAGGCCCAGGATTTTACCTGGCAAGCACTGGCGGCCGCTTATCGTCCCGGTCAGGGCCAGCACAATCCCAACCGCTTATTCTGGGTAGAGTCATGAAATTTCCAAGCCAGGGCTTGTACGCCATTACACAGACCGAATCCAAATCCATAGCGCAGGTGCTGAACGAAGTCGAAGCCGCTCTCAAAGGCGGTGCCGGGGTGCTGCAATATCGCGACAAGTCACCGATCGATGCGCTAGCACTGGCTCAAGAGTTACTGTCACTCTGTCATCACTATGAAGTTCCCCTGCTGATCAATGATGATATTGATCTGGCCTTGGCTATCGGTGCCGATGGCGTCCACCTGGGCCGTGATGACTGCGATCTCGTCAACGCCCGCCAGCTGCTGGGCGCTGAGGCGATTATCGGTATCTCTTGTTATAACGATCTGGAAAAAGCCGTGACTATGGCCGATCAAGGTGCCGATTACGTGGCGTTTGGGCGATTTTTCCCTTCCGGTTCAAAGCCGCTGGCCAGTCCGGCCGAGATTGAGACCTTACGTCTGGCCAGACAACAACTGACTATCCCGATCGTGGCGATTGGCGGCATTCTGCCTGAAAACGCCCGCCCTTTGCTGGAAGCCGGTGCCGACCTGCTGGCAGTGATTGGTGGATTATTCGATTACGAAGCACAGAGCGCAGCACAACAGTATCTAAGCTTGTTTCATAAATAAACTTATAAATTCAACCAGATAGCGCTGATTAAATATCAGGATTTTGACCTGAATCAAATCTAACTTGTACAATAAGCCGCAAAGATTGAGATGGTGCGTGGCTTGCAGCCGGCTTTTCCAGATCTTGATCTCTCTGGCCAATACACGACAGCATGAACAGCGAAGCAAAATTTTTATCAGATCAAGTCACACTCAGCCAATTCATCATCGAGCAGCAGCGTCATCTGCCAGATGCATCCGGCTCATTCACACTGTTATTGAACAATATCGTCACGGCCTGCAAACAAATTTCTCACCGGGTCAATCGCGGTGCTTTGACCGGCGTACTGGGCAATGCCGAATCGGAAAACGTTCAGGGCGAGGTCCAGAAAAAGCTCGACATCATTACCAACGACATCATGATCAATGCCCTCAGCCGCAGTGGTCAGCTGGCGGGCATGGCGTCCGAGGAAAACCCGGATCCGGTCAGCATTCCCGAACACTATTCGCGCGGCAAATATCTGGTGTTATTCGATCCGCTGGATGGTTCATCGAATATCGATATCAACATGACGGTCGGCACTATCTTTTCGATTTTGCGCAACCCGGAGGGCGTCGAACCGGCAACTGCTGATTTCTTAATCGAAGGCCGCGAACAGATTGGCGCCGGTTTTGTCTTGTATGGCCCCTCGACCCTGCTGATCTTGACCACCGGCAATGGTGTCAACGGTTTTACCCTGGATCAGGAAATCGGCGAATTCATACTGACTCACCCCGACATCCGCATTCCCGAAAAGAGCAATGAATTTGCCATCAACATGTCGAATCAACGTTTCTGGGAAGCGCCGGTCAAACGCTATATCGATGAATGTGTGGCCGGTGTCGACGGTCCGCGCGGTGAAAACTTCAATATGCGCTGGATTGCATCATTAGTTGCCGAGGTTTACCGGATTCTGACCCGTGGCGGCGTTTTCCTCTATCCGTACGATATTCGAGATCCTTCCAAACCGGGCCGTTTGCGGCTGATGTACGAAGCCAATCCGATTGCCTTTATCGTTGAGCAGGCCGGCGGTCTGTGTTCGAACGGTCGCGAGCGGATCATGGATCTTAAACCCAGTCATATTCACCAGCGGGTACCGCTGGTGCTGGGCTCTAAAAACGAAGTGGAACGGATAGTCCGTTATCACCACCAATTTGACTCACAAGTTTAATCTCAATTAATTTGAAAGGAATCTGTGTCTAAATTCAATCAAGTTAGCTGCGGCAACTGCGGTCTGGACAATATCTGTTTACCGCGAGGATTATCCCAGCAAGAAATCAATAGCATCAGCGAAGTGGTCAAAGCCAAGAAAACCTTGCAACGTGGCGAGTTTCTTTACCATGAAGGCGATAATTTTCGTGGCATTTTGGCGATTAAATCCGGCAGCGCCAAACTGGTCGCCTGTGATCAGCATGGCAATGAACATATCCTCAATATTTTACTGCCCGGTGAATTACTGGGCTTCGATGGTCTGTCGGACGAAAAACACAGCTGTGCGGCGATTGCGCTGGAAACCACCAGCTTCTGCCTGTTACCGGCCGACAGCATGGAAGAGCTATTCCAGAATGTACCCAGCATGACGCGCGAACTGTTCCGTCATTCCGGCGAAAAAATGGTCGAAGATAAAAACCAACTGATTCTCAGCAAACGCCCTGCCGAAGAACGGCTGGCCTATTTTCTGATCAGTCTCTCAGAACGTCTGAAACGGCGAGGATTTTCGGCATCGGAATTTAAACTGTCACTGAGTCGCCAGGAAATTGGCAATCACCTGGGACTGGCACTGGAAACCGTCAGCCGCCTGCTGAAAAAATTTCAGGATGATGGCCTGATTCTGGTGCAAAACCGCTTTATCACCATCATCAATCTGCAGGCCTTACGCAATTTGCTGCAGCTGAGCGATAGCGATTAGTTTTTGATACCAATACCCTTGTGCAGCAGATACAAGGCAGTCAACGCTAAAACTGTAATAAAGCCGCCTGTCATCAGAAACGCCAGGCGGATATCGACATCGCTAACACCAATCAATCCGTAACGAAAGGCATTGATCATGTAAAGAATCGGATTACCCAGCGCAACTTTTTGCCAGAACTCAGGCAACATAGCCACCGAATAAAACACCCCGCCCAGATAACTCAATGGCGTCAGCACGAAATTGGGAATAATGGAAATATCATCAAAACTGTCGGCAAACACCGCATTGATAAAGCCGGCCAAGGCAAACAAAGTTGCCGTCAACAGATAAACCGCCAAGGTAACCGGCCAGTTCTGCACCTGAATTTGAGTAAACAAAGTCGAAATCAACGCGACCACCACCCCCACCATCACACCTCTGGCAATCCCCCCTGAGACATAACCGGCCAGAATCACACTGTTCGGGCTCAGGAAAATCCGCTGATGAACGATCCGGTTTTTCGACGTTTTTTTAATATCCCCAACAACCCGCAACGACAGCAAAAAAACAGCCTCGGCTCGGGCGTGATCG
>CAIUWU010000245.1 GCA_903902945.1 uncultured Pseudomonadota bacterium | reverse complement strand
TTGGAAAAAGACCATTCGGTCAAACTGATCGAGCAGGATATCGAACGCGCCAAGGATATTGCCAACGACTTGCGCAATACCCTGATTCTGCACGGCGACTGTACTGATGAATCGCTATTGCAGGAAGAAATGATCGAAAACATCGATCTATTCTGTGCGGTGACCAATAACGATGGCATCAATCTGATCTCGGCCGCACTGGCTAAAAGACTCGGTGCCAAGAAAACCATCTGTCTGGTCAACAACAATTCTTATATGAAACTGATGGACAGCACCGATATCGATCTGGCCATCCAGCCCAAACTGGAAACCCTGGGCAGCATTCTGAAGCATGTCCGCAAAGGCGATGTGGTCGGCGTCAGCTCGGTGTGCGGCGGTAGTGCCGAAGCCATCGAAGCGATTGCCCACCGCAGCAAAAACTCACCGACCGTGGTGGGATTGCGGGTGGATCAGGTAACCTTGCCCGACGGCGTCATTCTCGGCGCACTGATTCGCGAAGGCGAGGTGATCCCGGTTCATCATGACACCGTATTTGCCGAAGGCGATCATGTGGTGATGTTTGCCCTGAATAAAAAGCTGATCAAAGACATCGAAAAATATTTTCAGCCTATCTGATCAGCGATTAGCGTCTCTGCATCTCGGATGGGGCAGGTCTCGCGACATTAACCGGCCCTGCCGCTCGACCACTTACTTAAGGGTTTTGACTTCCGCATCGGCATCGATAAATGCCAGAGCATTCTGAGGCAGGCCGTCTTTGGTTTCGCCCTGCAAGGCGGCGCGGCTGTCTTCGTGGACTGCTGCCATGAATTGCAACAGCTGCATTTCGACTTTCATTTTCTCGGGCCCCTCTTCAGCTTCCCACATCCGGTTCAATAGCTGCTTGGCGTGATGATGAATGGTAAACGCGACCGCTTCCGGCAGATGAGCATAACTGTCGCGCATCGAATCTTTCAGACGATCCAGCGACTCCAGGTATTGCTGATAATCTTTGAGTTCCTGGCGACACTGCACTTTGACCATCGCCAGTTCATTGCTGTTGCGGGTTTTGTTGATCGCCAGATCATGCGCCAGTTGCTGGGCCTGCTTTCTTAACTGCGCAACCAAAGTCTGTTCGGCCATTGCTTTGGCATAACGCAATTCCCGGACATCATTCTGACGATTCAATTCCCATTGCAAATTCTGATCCCGACGGCGATGCCAGAAATCGATCGCCTCATCGAGCCAACGTGCGATTAACGACATGATAATTCTCCGCGCACAGATAATATGGCTTGTGCATCACCTTGTTTATGAGAACGCCGCAATGCTTTATGCAAAGCTTGGTAACGGGCATTGGGTAACTGTGATTTCATGGTTAATAGCTCCTGATTAACTGCATGAAACAATTCCCGCAGATGTTTACGATTATTCGCCACCATGATTCGCTGACGTTTGAAACGATTTCGATACTGCAACTGCCGCCACTCCATCGCCGTCCGCTGTTTCAGATCACAAGATTTGATCCGTAACCGCAGCAATTGCCGCAAAGCCACGGCATCGGCACTAAAATAACGCTTTAGTTCACCGGCCAGCAGCTTCAACAACCCTGCTGCCGCCAGCACTGCCAGCAAGCCCATCGCCAACAGCAAGATACGACTGGCCAACGGAAAAATCAGCGCGGCCACCAAGCCAAGACCGAGCTGATACAGGACAAAT
>CAIUWU010000244.1 GCA_903902945.1 uncultured Pseudomonadota bacterium | reverse complement strand
CCGCCATGCTGGCAGTCGGCAGAAATGAAATGCAAGTGTAAGCCCGGCACACTGACAGAAGCCATGTATGACGGAGTGTAAAAGCCGGCCAGTGTGCCGTTGATGTCGGTAAATTCAAATTCCGGTTGTGATTCAGCGACTTCGACCAGTGGTTTGTAGTTTTCAGTTTTGGGCACCGAGCGCACTTTGACATAGTCAAACTGGCCTTCAATGCGGATTGCATAAAAAATATTGCGCGAAGGCAGCAGGCTTTCCAGCCATTGCAGAAATGTTGGATAGTCCAGCGCGTCACTGGTTTCATCTTCGGTCAGCGGCTGATAAAAAGTCACGCAGGAAAACGGGGTTAAAGTGTTTTCGTCTACCAGAGTGACTTTACCGTCGGCAGTCATCTGATAAATATTGCCATCCAGCATGATCATTTCGCCATCCAGATTATCGAAAGTACCCAGACCAAAGTCGCCATGCTGCTTGATTTCGGTAAACGGTATTTTTTCTTCGTAAATGCCTTCAACCAGCGCGTTAATCGGTGAACATAAATAAATGCAGTTTTTTTTCATGATGTGATCAAAGCTGAGGTTGCGGCAAAATGGCCGGATTGAAATTAGTCGAGAACCGGCAGAAATTCTTGATTGTCGTTATCGGTAGTCCAGAGATCGCCGCTTTCCAGATCGAACCACCAGCCATGTAACGATAATTGGCCACTGACCAGACGCTGGTTGATCCAAGGGTAGGTTTGCAGATTATCCAGCGAGCCTTTGATCGCGGCCCGTTCAACCAGATGCTGATGTTCTTTGAACTGTTCGATGTCGACTTCACCCAACTGACTATCGCTGGCTTTTTCTTTAGATACAGCCCGATCCAGTACATAACGGCAACAGGCATCGGTGGCAGTCGATACCCATTCGCCGATGAAGTCACGTTGAGGTTTGTGTCCGGCCAGCGAATTTAACAGGGCTTTAATCCCACCGCAGTGGGCATGGCCGAGGATAATGATATGTTCAACCTGCAAATCTCGGACCGCATATTCAATCGCGGCGCGGGCGCCATCGAATTCGCCGGCCTGCCGGTAGGGCGGCACCAGATTGGCAACATTGCGGACAATGAATAAATCGCCCGGTTGAGAGGCAGTCAGAATGGCAGGATCTACCCTGGAATCACTACAAGAAATCACCAGAACCTTGGGATGCTGACCGTGTTCGACCAGATCGCGCATATGATCGGGGCTTTGTTGATAAAAGCGTTGTTGAAAGCTTTTGATGCCATTCAATAACTCAGCCAGTTTTTGCTCTTGATTGGGGTGATTACACATGAAATTGTTGGGGGCTTGAATAAATAACGGACACTCACAGTGTTTTGCATTTTATTCAAAACTGCTGCATTATTCCTAGCACTTTTACTGAAGCCATCATTTATTGATAGTAAGCGATCAGTAATTACTTGATAACAGCCACAGCGTTTATGCAAAGAGGTGCCGGTTAACGTGGTGAAGCAATGAATCAGTTTTTTAAGCGCTGTATCCTGCGCTTACGATTACGTTTTATGGCCGCACTGGGCGCAAAGCTGGCAAATAACACGTTGTTATGGGCGGCGCTGATCGGTTTCTTCGGAGGCATATCATCGGCGGCATTCCGGGAAGCCAATATCGGTTTGAAATGGCTGTTAACCGGTGAGTCCGGCGATATTGTGGCCATCGCCGCCGATCTTAATACTGAAATGCGTTTGTTAGTCCCTTGTCTGGGTGGTTTTCTGTCAGGACTGGTATTGTGGCTGGGTGCACGTTTATTTAAAGGGATGCGTTCTCAGGATTATCTGGAAGTAATCCGGTTGGGAGATGGTGTTATTTCTGTCAGACCAACCCTTGCCAGGCTGCTGTCTTCGTTACTCACCATCAGTTCTGGGGCTTCGATAGGCCGTGAGGGCGGTATGGTGCAGTTGTCCGCGCTGGTGGCTTCCAGCCTAGGGCGTATTTTCAGGGTTTCGCGTCCGCAGTTACGGCTGCTGGTTGCCTGTGGTGGGGCGGCTGGTATGGCATCGGCTTATAACACCCCGCTGGCCGGTGCTTTATTTGTGGCCGAAGTGGTGATGCAGTCACTGGCCATTGAAGCCTTGGGACCGCTGATCGTTTCGGCACTGGTCGCGACTTTGACAATCCGCCACTGGATTGGCATGAGTCCTATTTTTACCTCCCCCGAATTTAATACGCCGGTTCATTTCCTGCTACTGCCGATTTTAGGCCTGGCAGTATTTGCCGGTATTCTGGCGCCTGTATTTTTATGGTTGCTGGAGCAGGCCAAGGCATTATTTAAATTATTACCTTTGCCGTTGCCTTTCAGTCTGGCCTTGGGCGGTTTGCTGGTCGGTTTTATTTCGATAGATCAACCGGGAGTTTGGGGCAATGGGCATGCGGTGGTCGAATCGTTGTTAAATCATCACCCTGCTGTTGACTGGGTATTAGCATTATTAGCGTTAAAAATTCTGGCCACTGCTGCTTCGGTTGGTTCCGGTGCAATTGGTGGTGTATTTACGCCCACCCTGTTTGTCGGTGCGGCAGTTGGCTGGCTATATTGTGCCGGATTACAGTTTTTACTACCGGGTATTGCAATTGACAGTGTGACCTATGCAGCCCTGGGTATGGGAGCCTTGC
Organism: uncultured Pseudomonadota bacterium; assembly: GCA_903902945.1. Classification (GTDB taxonomy): domain Bacteria; phylum Pseudomonadota; class Gammaproteobacteria; order Methylococcales; family Methylomonadaceae; genus Methylomonas. Next base: position 4,461 of record CAIUWU010000244.1, on the reverse strand, counting down.
TTGCCGGTACTACCCATGCGCCGGTGATGGCGATTTTGATGATTTTTGAAATGACTCTCGACAGTAATCTGTTGTTACCGCTGATCATCGTTACTATCATCAGCCGTTATTTGTCGTCCATGATCCGGCCTTTGTCAGTGTACAGTCACGCCTTGGGTGATAGTCAGACCCGCTTGCCGTATTTGATGCATGTTGCCGACTTGCAGCTTACGCCCGGTTCCGTGGTAAATATCGATATATCGGCCGATAAGGTCAGTGAACTATTTTGTTTTTCCGCTACAGCATGTCTGGGTTGTCGATCAGCAGGGCTGTTATCAAGGGCAAATTTGTTTGCAGGCCATGAAACATTTTCTCGGGGATGAGTCGCTGAAACAGCTCAGCGCCGCCAGTGTGTTTATGGAAAATGATTTGCCGCATTTATATGTCGATATGGCATTAACCGACGCTTTTGCAGCATTTGCCGGTGTTGACGCCGAAAAGTTACCGGTTTTGGCGGCAGATGGAAAATTAATCGGTGAAATCAGCAAAACCGATCTATTACTGACCCTAGCTTAAAATTGGCTTGCTACTGCTTTTCTTGGCATACCTGCTTATAATCGCCCCCCATTTCACCCTATCAAGAGTGCTTAACTATGAGTAAGAAAATCCTGATCGTAGACGATGAACCGCATATTCGTTTGCTGCTGGAACAAACCCTGGAAGAACTGGAAGATTACGATGTCGAATTTTTCAGTGCCGAAAACGGCGAAATAGCCTTGCAGCAAATTCAGGCTCATAAGCCTGATCTGGTGTTTCTGGATGTGATGATGCCGAAGATGAATGGTTTTGATGTCTGCAAAACGGTGAAGCAAGAGTTACTGATGAGCGATGTTTATATTGTGATTCTGACGGCCAAAGGTCAGGAAAACGACCGCCATAAAGGCCATGAAGCGGGTGCCGACCGTTATATCACCAAGCCGTTCAATCCCGATGAAATCATGGAAACCGCTGTCTCGGTATTAGGTATAGAACTGGATTGATCGGCTTTATTAAGGCGCACCGAAGCGCAAACTGAGCAAGGTAATGTCGTCTGATTGTTCGGCTTCGCCAGCAAAACCACTGACAGCATCGAGAATGCGCTGGGTAAGGGTTTCAGCATTCGCTGCGGCGCAGTCCAGCAATTGTTCCAGCAAACGGGCTTCATCAAAGAGTTGATAGTCGATATTCATCGCTTCGGTAACTCCGTCGGTGTAGAGCACAATGCCGTCACCCCGAGCTAGGACAATAGCTTCTTCGATATACGAAAAGCCATCCAGAATACCCAGCGCAGTACCGGTATTACCTTGCAGATATTCGGCAGTGCCATTCTGACCCAATACCACCGGCGGGTTGTGACCGCCAAAGCTGTAGATTAGCTGACCACTGCGGATATCGAGGGTGGCGATAAATAAAGTGACAAACATTGCCGAATCATTGTCGCGGCAAAGTTCGTGATTTAGCAGTTCCAGAATTCTGGCCGGTGACGATTCATGCCTAGCAATTGCCCGAATCAGGGTTTTGACCATCACCATGAATAAGGCTGCCGGTACGCCCTTACCCGACACATCGCCAATCGTGATTAACAGTGTACCGGGATTAAGGTAAAAGAAGTCGTAAAAATCACCGCCCACTTCTTTGGCCGGTAACATATAGGCAAATAAATCCAGCGGACAGTCGGCGCTGAAGCGCGGAAAGTCAGTCGATAACATACCCATCTGGATGTCGCGGGATAACTTCAGTGATTCCTGCAACAATTCCTGTTCGACTATATTGCTGATCAACTCGGCGCGGCCCAGCGCCATCGCAATTTGTGATGCCAGTACATTCAATACTTTCAATTCAGCTGCCTGGAAACTGACCGGTGTCTCGCTGATTACCAGAATCAGACCATAAATCCGTTCATTACTTCTGAGCGCAATAGTCATCAGCGATTCAGCGGTTTGTAACCTGCCAGGTTGTAACTGGTAGCGCTGATCCAGCTTGAGATCGTTAACAATTTCGGCATTACCCTGTTCGAGGACGCTGGCACTAATACCGTCCAGCGGCTCAAGTAAAGTCTGGCCGGCAAACAGTTCCCCTTCGGCATTATGAATCAGCAGTTGCTGACTCTGGCTATCGTTAAGGGCAACCGCAATATGCAATTTTTCAGAATGCGCGATCAGTCGCGCAGTTTCTTGCAGCGCCAGTTTGCTTAATTGAGATACTTCGACACAGGCAGCAATTTTCTCGCTCAGTTCATAGAGCAAGGTTAATTCTTTGTATTTGGCCAGCGTTTCCTGAGCCAGTGCTTTGCTTTGTTGTTCATTCTGGGCGGCGTACACCAGCAAATCTGCAATGATTTGTATCGGGCCGCTGCCGGACACCCAGCCTAGAATCGTCTGCTCATTCAGTCTGACCGGTACGCCGTTATCGGGCTGGTAGCCGTTTCCAAGAATAGGGTTTTGCTGATGATCGGCAATGCACAGCGAATCGTTACTCTGCGTGCTGTTGAATTGTTGAATCAGGCTGGCTAATCCGGGTCTCTGACAAAGACGCTTCAGTTTGATATCGGGAGTCATCATGGTTAGTCAAGCAATAAGAAGAGGCTGTGAATGGTGCTTGAAGCAGTATTGATTCGCTTAATGATGCTGGATTCAATCTCCGGCAGCGCAGGGGCAATGACCAGATTGACAGGATATTGCTGACAATGATGCAGACAGGTTTCAATATCGCCGGCCTGATGAAGCTGATGTGGCGTGACCGATAACTGCTCAGCCAGTCGTTGCCGGCGGTTGGCATCGGGATCGCATAAAACAATGTGTTTAGCAGTATTGGCTGCGTTACTGAGTAACAGTTCCTTGATTTCGTCAATTAATACTTTGTTGGCGACCGGTTTGGTTAAATAACGGTCTATCGACAGGACTTTACCCAGCTTTTTATCTTCGGCGACAGTATGCATCACAATCGGCAAAGACAGTGTGCAAGGATTAGCCCGTAATTCGGCGGCTACCGTAAAGCCGTTCAAATGTGGCATACAGACATCCAGAACCACCAAATCCGGGATTTTAGTCTGCATCAGAGCCAGGGCATCAAGCCCACTTGCTGCTCCCGATACCGTATAGCCTTCGTTGCCCAGTTCCTGAAGCAATAACTGCCGGATATTGGGATCATCATCCACCACCAGAATTTGTTTGCCATGCCCGCGGCTGTCATGATGTGAGGCGGTGAATGCCTGCAAGCGTTGCTCTAATGCGGTCTGAGGCAAGTGATGCACAAAACTGATTTCATGATGGTCACTGCAATTCGGTTTTTGACTATTGTGGTCGGGTAATGGCAACGAGAAAAAGAAAGTACTGCCGGCCCCTAATGTACTTTCGACCCAAACAGAACCACCGTGGTGTTCGATGATTTCTTTGCAAATCGGTAAACCCAGACCGGTGCCTTTGGGTTTGTCAGTCAGGGTATCGCCCACTTGTTTGAACTTTTCAAACACCAGAGCCTGATCTTCCGGTCTGATGCCGCAGCCAGAATCGCTGACCGAGACGATCAGCGCCTGATCGGTAAGCTGAGTTTTGAGGGTTACCGCACCGTGCTGGGTAAATTTGATGGCATTGGAAATCAGATTGATGACCACCTGAATCAAACGGTCACGGTCGGCTTCGATTTCCGGGACAGATGCACAGAATTCTTTACGCAATTGCACATCTTTATTTTCAAACAATGCCGTGGTGGCCGTCATGGAGCGTTCAATCACATCCTCAATATGAATCGGCTTCATATTCCAGTCGATCCGGCCCGCTTCCATTTTGGCCAGATCCAGAACATCATTGATCAGTGTGGTCAGCCGCTGACCTTCTTCGACGATAATCGCGGTATTACTGACGATTTGCCGTACAGCGCGATCAATTTTTTTGTCGCCCGAATCCTGTAATACCGGGATTAAATCACTCTCAAATTTCTTTTGAATAATGCGGGCAAATCCCAGAACTGAGGTCAGCGGGGTTCTTAATTCATGTGAAACGGTAGACAAAAAATTGGTTTTTAGCTGATCCAGCTCCTGTAATTTGAGATTGGCCTGTTCCAGCTCCTGAGTCCGGGCCTGCACTTTGTCTGCCAGAGTGCGGTTGTAATCTTCCAGTTTTTGCTGTGACTGGCGAATCTGGCTGGCCATCTCGATAAAAGAATGCCCGAGCTGGCCAATTTCACCATCGGCGTTGAGTACCATTTTTTTAGTGTTAACGCCTTTGCTGGTAACCGCTTCCAGACTGTCGAAATTACCCTGAGCCAGTTGTTTGGCCAGCAGCGTGAGTTGTACCAGCGGTCTTGACAGTTTATTGGCGATTAACAAAACGATGGCCGAGGCAATGGCAATAAAGATCAGGGCAATGATTACCGAGGTCAGAATCATTTTGCCGGTCTGATGCATGATGTCATCGTTGGAACGGGCGATCTCCTTTTCCAGTT
>CAIUWU010000243.1 GCA_903902945.1 uncultured Pseudomonadota bacterium | reverse complement strand
TGACGATTGTGGTCGAGCAAGCCAGTAATAGCGCAGAAGCCGTGCAGGTGGCTAAAACCATCGCCCATTCGCCATTGGTCAAAACTGCGTTCTTTGCCAGTGACCCTAATTGGGGGCGGATTCTGGCGGCTGTCGGCCGAGCCGGTGTCGAGAACATGGATCTGGAAGCGATCGAAATTTATCTGGGCGATGTCTGCATCGTCGAACAGGGTGGCCGCGCAGCCAGTTATACCGAGCAGGCCGGTCAGGCAGTGATGAATCAGCAGGAAATTACCATAACAGTTCGTCTTGGACGCGGTGCGGCCAGCGAAACGGTTTTGACCTGTGACTTTTCCTACGAGTATGTCCGGATCAATGCCGAATACCGTTCCTAACTGAAAGTGGCTTCCGTGATTCAAGTAGTGGCAGCGGTAATTCGTGATGCGGAAGACAACATCCTGATCACCCGCCGAGCACAGCATGTGCATCAGGGTGGTTTGTGGGAGTTTCCCGGTGGCAAGCGTGAAGCAGGCGAAACCGCGCGTCAGGCGCTGCAGCGGGAATTACACGAAGAGCTGGGTATCGAGGTGTTGGATGCCGTCCCTCTGATCAAAGTAAACCATGATTACGGGGATAAGCAGGTTCAGCTCGAAGTCTGGACAGTCAGAGATTTTGCCGGAGAGGCCTGGGGACGCGAAGGGCAAGCCTGGCAGTGGATCCGGGAGACGCAGCTGGATGATTTGGCTTTTCCGGCGGCTAATACACCGATTATCAAAGCGGCGAGGCTGCCGCCGCATTATGCCGTGCTAGAAGGTAGCAGCGCCGAGCAAATATTTTCACGTTATCAGCAGTACTTGGCTTGCGGTGTCCGGCTGATGCAGTTAAGGCTCAAGGATCTGCCGTGCCAAAACCGGCCTGCTATCATCGAGCAGATACAGCAGCAGGGGCTGCAACAGCAAGTGACTGTATTGCTGAACAGCGATCTGGTTGAGCAGACCCAAATCCCGGCAGTTCAGGGACTGCATCTGACTAGCCAGGCTTTAATGGCTTTAACCGAGCGGCCGCAACTCAGCGGTTTAATCGCCGCTTCCTGTCACAATCTTCAGCAATTGCAACAGGCTGAGCGCCTGGGTCTGGATTTTGCGGTACTGGCACCGGTTCAGGTCACAATAACCCATCCCGATGCTCAGCCTCTGGGCTGGGATGTCTTGAGTTCATGGCTGGATCAGATCAATCTGCCGGTTTATCTGATGGGCGGACTACGGCTTGATGATCTGCAGCGGGCTCGTCTGGTGGGAGCGCAGGGCCTGGCAGGGATTACGACGTTTCTCGATCCGGCTTAATGAGTTGATTCGGGATATTCATCGTTCGGGGTTATTTCTTCGCCGGCAATTTTATGGGCTTCTGTGGCCCAGTCGCCCAAGTCAATCAGCCGGCAACGTTCACTGCAAAACGGTTTGAAGCGCTGTTGCTGTGTCCAGGCCACTATTGCGCCGCAGGTTGGACATTTAACGGTAATTGTCTGCTGCTTATTCATTAAAACAAACAGCGAGTCAGGGTAAACGGTATATCCGAACACAGCTGACTGGGCCGGTTTTCGTCGCTGGAAGGATTCATGAAACGAATGCTGAAGCGATGTTTGCCGCCGCTGATTTCTGCAAAACAATGCAAGGATTGGGCAACACCGATACGCAACAGCTGCACTGGCTGGTCCTTATCCAGTGCCAGTTGAAAGAAACCGGATTCAGCCAATTCTTCGGAGCTGATACCGCTTTGGCGAATGAAGCTCAAAATCAGATTGATTGCTTTGCGGGCTTCGGTAAATGGTTGGGTCCAACGTTGCAGATCTTTTTGCTGTTCTCGGGGATCCTGTTCCAGCCAGTAATGAAAAGCCGGTAAATCAAACGAGCAACTGCCACCCGGAATCGAGCTGCGTTGCGAAATACTCTGGAATAAATCGCTTTCCATGACTTTGATGCCAATTTTACCATTTGACTGATACAGGGTTTTGCTGGCCTGGTTGAAGTCGCTGAGGATGGCAGTCAGCTTGTGATTATCAATATGCTGTTTGCTGCTGAGCTGGTTTAGAATCTTGGTATGTTTTTCCAGTTCTTTAATGATTTCTGACTTGAGGTCGCTACGGCCGCAGATAGTCAGTATATCCAGCAAGACATTGATTGCTGCCCGTTTGTCAAAAATCGATTTGCCAACCAGAAAATGTTCAAGATGAAGAAAGAGTTGCTCTAAGCGCATGAAGACCCGGATTCGTTCATTGAGCGGGAATTCGTAGATGGTTTGTGTATTCAAGCCGGTGAAGTCCTGACAGTGGCTAAAAAATTGTAGGAATTGTGCAGTCTTTTCACCTGTTCTGCAAGTTGATCGGATGTCGTCGAATTATCGATGATATCGTCTGCCAGATTCAGCCGTTGTGAGCGTGGCATCTGACTATCAATAATTGCCTGTATCTGTTCGGTTTTTAGCTGATCACGCAGTTTCACCCGTTGGATTTGCGTGGTTTTGTCGCAGTCGATTACCAGAACCCGGTCTACTCGCTGGGCTTGCTCGGTTTCCAGTAATAATGGTACGGCAATGATGCAGTAGGGCTGGGCTAGCTTGTTGATTTCCTGTTCAATCTGCGCATAAACCAGAGGGTGCATGATGGCATTGAGTCTGAGCCTTTGTTCCGGTTGACTGAATACCAGATCGCGTAGCGATGCCCGGTTCAGAGAACCATCGGCATGCAGAATTTGCGGTCCAAAGTTGTTGCCAAGTGCGATCAGTGCTGGTTTCCCGGGCTCTACCAGGGCATGGGCGATCTGATCCGCATCAATGATAGGCACACCCAGTTCTGAAAATAAATGGCAAACCGTTGATTTGCCGCAGCCGATACCGCCTGTTAAGCCAATTTTTAACATGTTTTCGCGATGGTTATAGAAACAAAGTATCGAGATACCAGGTATTGATCTGATTCCCAAACAGCAATGCCAGCCATCCGGCAGTTGCCAGATAAGGGCCGAACGGAATGGCGGTTTCATAGGAATATTGTTTAGCCATAATTATTGTAATTCCGGCGACCGAGCCGAGCAGTGAAGATAGCACGATGATCAGCGTCAGCTGTTGCCAGCCCAGCCATGCACCCAGCATTGCCAGTAACTTGAAGTCACCATAACCCATGCCTTCCTTGCCGGTTGCTAGCTTGAACAGCTGATAAACACTCCACAGGCTCATATAACCGGCGACTGCGCCGATAATGCTGTCGTGACTGTCGCAATAGAGGCCAGATAGACTGAGTAATAAGCCCAGCCATAACAGCGGCAAGCTGATGGAGTCGGCTAGCAACTGGTGATCGAGATCGATAAAGCTTTGGGCGATTAAGGCCCAGGTCAAAACTAATCCGGCCAGAGTTGTAATATCGAAGCCAAAGCGCCAGCCGATAATCGCCGAGCAGATCGCGGTTAGCAGTTCCACCAGCGGATAGCGGACTGATATCGTTGTCTGGCAATGACGGCATTGCGCTTTTAGCAATGCATAACTGAGCAGCGGAATATTGTCGTACCAGGCGATGGCGGTTTGGCAATGCGGGCAGCGGGAGCCTGGATAGGCAAGGCTGAAGGTAGGGTGATCATTTTCAGGCGCCTGACCCAGATAAGATTGGCACTGCGTTTGCCATTCGGCTTGCATCATCAGCGGTAAGCGATGAATCACAACATTCAAAAAACTGCCGATTATTAAACCCAGTAAAAAACACGAACAGATCAGTGCTGTTGGTGACTGCTGAATAAATTCAAAAAGTGACATAGAGTATTAACAGTTCAGGTAACCACGTTACCCAACGAAAAAATAGGTAAATACATCGCTAATATTAACCCGCCGATTAGAAGGCCCAATATTATCATTAACAATGGTTCGATTAAGCTGGTTAAGTGATCGATCAGATAATTGACTTCTTCGCTGTAGTAGTCGGCTATTTTGATCAGCATGCTGTCCAGGTTGCCACTGCTCTCGCCGATAGTAATCATTTGTACCACCAGGGGCGGAAACAATTGATTCTGATTGATCGCAAACTGCAGCGACTGACCGCTGGCAATTTGATTGCGAATCCGGATCAGCGCCTGTTGATAGACCGCATTGCCACAGACATTGGCCACCGACCCGAGGCCATCGACCAAGGGTAAACCGGCTGCCAGCACGGTGCCCAGTGTCAATGCAAATCGGGCCATGACCGATTTTCTGATCAGTGAGCCAAGCAGAGGAACTCTTAGTAATGTCGCCTGGATGCGGTAATCAAAAGTGCTTGAAGTTTTGCGGTAGCGGTTTAGGCCATAGCCTATCAGCGGCACTAACATCAATATCCAGCCGTTTTGCTGAAAGCTGTTTGAAAGGGCAATGATGGAACGGGTCAGCAGCGGCAAATTAGCGCCAAAACTACTGAACAAGGCCTCGAAAGTCGGAATTACCCAAATCAATAACACTGCGGTAATCGCCAGCGCAATCATTAACACGGCCATCGGGTAGGTCAGGGCTTTTCTAACTTTCTTTTTTAAGGCGGCGCTGGTTTCCCGATAGCTGGCCAGTCTTTCCAGCAACAATTCCAGAACGCCGGCTTGTTCGCCGGTGGCGATCAGCTGGCAAAAAAAGTTATCGAAATTGGCCGGGTGTTGCGCTAGCGCCTGTGACAGGCTATCACCATTTTTAATCTGGTTCCTGAGCGAGCTGACCAGTTTGATCATGCCACGATGACGCAAACCTTTATGAATGACATCCAGCGCCTCTAGCAAGGGAATCCCGACTTTGATCAGGTTGGCCAGTTGTCGGCTGAAAACGGTAATGTCGTTGTCGCTGATGCGAGGCTGGTAATGAAACCACGGCGCTGGTTTCAGACGGATATTCAGCACCAGGATGCCGCAGCGTTTTAGTTCTTCACGCGCCACGCTCTGATTGCTGGCGATAAAGACACCGTTGACACGCTGATTTTGCGGATTAATGCCATGCCATAAAAATTCCGATTCTGTAGGTGTCGTCATAATCATTCCCGGGTGATACGTTCAACTTCTTCCAGCGAGGTAATGCCCAGCCGGACTTTGTTGAGTCCGGCTTCTCTGAGATTGTTAATGCCTTCCTGTTGTGCTTGCTTGTCTACCGAGAGCGCATTGGGCGCATCCAGAATAATGCTGCGCATCTGATCCGAAATGGGTAAGACCTGATAAATGCCGGTACGGCCTTTGTAGCCCTGATGGCAGTTGGGACAGCCTTGCGCCTGATAGAGTCTCAGCGTTGCAAATTCGGCCGGGCTGAAGCCCGCTGATTGCAGCCGGTGGGCGGGATAACTGACGGCTTGCTTGCAATGCTGGCATAACAGTCTGACCAGTCGCTGAGCGATGATGATTAACAATGCTGACGCGATATTGAAGGGTTCGATGCCAATCTGTAATAAACGGCTGATGGTTTCAGGGGCATTATTGGTATGCAGCGTCGATAACACCAAATGCCCGGTTTGGGCGGCTTTGACTGCAATTCCGGCCGTTTCCTGATCGCGTATTTCACCCACCATGATGATGTCAGGATCCTGCCTTAAAAAGGCGCGTAATGCTTCGGCAAAAGTCAGCCCGGTTTTATGGTTCACATTAACCTGATTAATTCCTTCGAGACTGATTTCTACCGAATCTTCAACGGTGGAGATATTGGTGCTGACCGAATTCAGTCGTGCTAATCCAGCGTAGAGGGTGACGGTCTTGCCGCTGCCAGTCGGGCCGGTGACTAAAATCATGCCATAGGGTTGCTGTAAGGCATTTAGAAACTGTTGCTGCTGCAGGCTGTCAAAGCCAAGGTCATCAATGCTGATTTGTTGTCGTGATTGATCCAGGATTCGCAGCACGATCTTTTCACCGTATAAGGTTGGACAGCTGTTGACGCGCAGATCGATATTGTGTTGATCGAACTGCCATTTGATCCGGCCATCCTGTGGCAAGCGGTGTTCGGCGATGTCCATGTTAGCCATGACTTTAATCCGTGAAATCAGGCGACCTGCAGCCGCTTTGGGCGAACGACTGACGATGGCCAGCATGCCATCGGTCCGATAACGGATGCGGCAATAATTTTCAAAGGGTTCGATATGGATGTCGGAGGCTTTTTGCAGGATGGCATTTTTGATCAAAGCGTTGACGAAATGCACCACCGGAGTGTCGTTGACTGAGGCAGACATTTCGATATGCGGCGTCGGGATGTCTTCGAACGCCAGTTGTTGCAATTCCCGTTCGAAAGTCTGCAGCCAGCCCGTATCGGTTGACGGAGTCTCAACCAGTCTGTCAATCATGGCCAGCAATTGGTTTTTTTCGACACTAACGGTTTTGACTTTGAGCTGAGTATCAGATTCTATGCTGTCAAGGAGCTCGGTGCCGACAGGCTCGGCAATACCGATTAATAGCGACCGTTCATGCAGCAGCAACGGCAGAATCTTGTGTTGATGAATCAGTTGGCTGCTGAGGCAGTGCAGCGGCAGTTGTTCGAGATCGAGGCTATCGAGATCAAACGTGCTGGGTTTTGTCGTCAGCTCGGTTTGTGACTGTTGGGCGGATTGCGATGCCGCCGCTGTATTAAAGAAGGGGGTTAACCGGGACATGGCCATTCACCGCTGTTTTCGTTGGCGGGCAACTATAGAACAGGCGGTGAATTTGTCTATTCAGGCATCAAGCCGGTCATTTCAGAGCATGGCATGCCGATTGAGTCGTGCGAAATCTTCCAGGCTTAAATCTTCGGCTCTCAGACCGGGATCGATAGACAAGGCTTGCATTTGCTGGGCGTCAACCAGTTCGCGCAGCGAGTTGCGAATGGTTTTACGGCGCTGCGAGAATGCCTGAGTCACCAGCTGGTTAAAACTTTTGAAGTCTTTGATTTCAACCGGCGGGGTCGAGTGGGGGCTTAGTTTGACAATCGCCGACATGACTTTGGGAATCGGATCAAAGCTTTCCGGTGGTACGTCAAACAGCCATTCGGTGGCGCAAAAATACTGCATCATCACACTCAGACGACCATATTGCTTGCTGCCGGGTTCGGCGCAGATGCGGTCCACCACTTCTTTTTGCAGCATGAAATGCATGTCTTGCACCAGATTGGCAGTTTCCAGCAAATGAAACATCAGTGGCGTGGAAATGTTATAGGGCAGATTGCCGATAATCCGTAGTTTCTGCTGATCGTTTGCCAGAGCAGCAAAATCAAATGTCAGGGCATCGGCGCTATGAATCTGTAGTTGAGAAGAACCGGCAAAACGCTTTTGCAACAGACCGACCAGATCGCGATCCAGTTCCACCACATCCAGCCTGACACCGGCGGCCAGCAGCGGTTCAGTTAGTGCCCCCAGTCCCGGCCCGATTTCTATCCAATGCTGATCTTGCTGCGGTTGCGCATGAGCCAGAATATTAAAAATGATGCTGTGATCCTGTAAAAAGTTCTGGCCGAAGCGTTTGCGGGCTTGATGAGTCATGATGGGTGAGCTGTTGTAAATTAAGTGGGCGAGTGATGAATCAGGCTTAAAGCCGTTTGCAGGGCAAATTGTAAACTACCCAGATTGGCTTTGCCGCTACCGGCCAGTTCCAGGGCTGTGCCATGATCAACCGAGGTGCGGATAATCGGCAAGCCCAGGGTGATATTAACTGCCTGCCCAAAACCCATGTGTTTCAGAACCGGCAAGCCCTGATCGTGATACATCGCCAGGACCACGTCAGCCTGCTCGAGATATTTGGGAGTAAAAACCGTGTCGGCAGGCAGCGGGCCGTGCAGATGGATGCCTTCTTGGCGCAGTTGTCTGAGCGCCGGTTCGATAATTTCCAGCTCTTCCATGCCCAGATGCCCATTTTCGCCGGCATGGGGGTTGAGGCCGCACACCAAAATCTGCGGATCCGTGATGCCGAAACGCTGGCGTAAATCCTGGTCGAGCGGGCGGATGATGGACATCAGTAAATCAGCGGTGATTGTCTTGCAAACCGCTGATAGCGGTAAATGGGTGGTTGCCAGTGCCACCCGTAATCCCGGTGTGGCCAACATCATGATAGGTTTACCGCCGCTGATATCGGCGATCAATTCGGTATGGCCGGTAAACGGGATGCCGGCATCGTTAATGACCCCTTTATGGACCGGCCCGGTAACCAGAGCAGCGAAGCGGCCATCTAGACAGCCTTGGGTGGCCAGTTGCAGTGTTTCGATGACGTAATGACTGTTGGCCGGATTCAGTTGGCCGGCAACGCAGCTCTGGCTCAGTGATACCGGTAGCACCGTGAGGCTACCGGCTGCTTGTGGTACGGGGGCTTGGTCGGCTTGAAAGCGGTCAATCTGGATTGCTAAACCCAGTTGCTGCGCACGTTGCTGCAATAAGTCGGGGTCGGCGATGACGATCAGCTGGCAGGGCAAATCAAACTGTGCCAGTTGTATACATAAATCAGGGCCGATACCGGCGGGTTCGCCTGCGGTCAGGGCAATGCGGGGAATAGTCATAAACGGGCCTGCTTTAACAATTGGGCTATGGGTCTGAAGCGAAAAGCAAGCTGAATCGCTTATCAGACAGGCTGGTGTTCCTGGCAAATCTGTTCGCTATCGGCATCTGACAGGAATTCTTCCGTCAGCTGACAAAAGTATTGGCCGTCTTTAACCGTGAAATTTCTGCAACTTTTGCAGACACCGAACGATTGTGAGTCATTGGCTTTTTGCAAAGCGGTAAGCGCTTGCTGAAAAGCACTGGCATCAGGGTTCTGACCGCTGACGGTGCTGAGAATCTGGGTGGCATTGGTAAATAATTCGGCCGGTCTGGCGGCTTTTAGGGTTTCACGACC
>CAIUWU010000242.1 GCA_903902945.1 uncultured Pseudomonadota bacterium | reverse complement strand
TTCAACAGCGCAGCTCGAATCTGTAATTCGGTGACTTGGCTATCGAAGTTTCGTGCACTGATGCGCTCACCCGATTCGGTGAAATGGCCCATTAATTTTAAAAAATATGTTAAATAACATAATTTTCAATATTTTCAATAAGTTATAGCGACAATATGTCGCATTCACTAATTTGGTTTTTACAGATAAACTACAGCTGCTTTCGTTATATTAATCAGCAACAATTTGTAACAAGGATTTTACCCCTGCTTTTGCACTTGCCAGCAAATCTGCTTGAGAAACCAGACCATATTTTAATGCCCTCATAAGCCTCAGACATTGTAAATATGGTCTAAATAATATGACGGAAGCAACCTTTCTTCACACTTAATCCGGCTCCTGGAGCCGGATCTTTTTGATTGCCCACATTGATTTTCAGCAAAATTAGCAATATATGCTATTGAATCAATTCAAATAAGATAATTGCCATTTTTGATTTGAAATGTATTTAAGCAACTGAATGGCTAAATCAATTCCGCCAGACGAGTGTCAAATTCAATTTTCCAGCGCTGTCCATCACGCCGTGAAATAGCCTGCAGTTCCAAGGTACCCACCTCGCTGGCCGTCACCGACAAATGCACAGGAATCACTTCCCCGGGCTGATGCCCCGACTCTGGCAAGGTGATTTCGATTTCATCGAGTTCGTCCAGTTCATCCTCAGCCCAGAAATCCAGCCGGGTGCCCGCCTCATCTTCGCGGCGGGTTTTGGAACCAAAGAAACGGAATTTCACCGGTTCACCAATTACCAGACCAAATTCTTCATTAGGCAACTCCAGACTGGCGCCTTCTTCCATGCCCAGCGGCGCAATACACAGCGCTTCGATCTCGGGCGGCAAACCAGGAACTGCCGGCATCGCAGTTTCGACGCCGACATAATAGGCCGCTGCCAGTCCGCCCTTGATCCGCACCCCTTTACCTTGACGGACAAAACCGTAGTAGGCCGCACCTCGGGCAACAGCAAGATCGAGGTCTATTCCCTGCAATTGGCGCACAGCCGGCGCCTGTTCATTGGCAAGCCATTGATTCAGAGTCTGTAATAAACGCTCGGACAAGCTGTTTGCTTTCAGCACCCCACCATTGAACAACACACAGGTTGGGTGGAGAAAACTGGCTTGCTCGGCTGACGCGATACCCGGCAAGTCTTGCGCCGCTCCCAGCTGCCGGGACAGAAAACCGGCCAGATGACGGGTAATCGCCGCATCTTGCGCATAAACCAGCCCTGTGCTGCGCAAGCCACTGCGCGCACGACTGACAGGCTGATCGCTAATGCTGACCACGGGCAGAAAACCATCAACCAAGACGCGGTTCAACTCTTCACGGTTTAGTTCGCTACGCAGGGTTCCGCCGATCAGTGAGGAGCCGCGCCCAGCGATCACCAACGGAATATTGTCCAGTTCCGGCTGAATAAACAGCTTCTCTTTGGCAACCCGACAAGCATGGGTCAAAGACTGTATTTGCCAGGGTTCCAGCCGCTTACCGGACTGGGTTTCTAATTTGGCTTTAACGGTATAGGCCAGTGCCAGATCCATGTTATCGCCGCCTAGCAAAATATGATCGCCGACAGCAACCCGGGTCAGTTGCAAGTTACCATCTTGTTCGGTAACGGCGATTAACGACAAATCCGTAGTTCCGCCACCGATATCGACTACCAGAATCACATCTCCGACTGTCACTTGATCACGCCAGCCATCGTGATTACTTTCGATCCAGCTATACAAAGCCGCCTGCGGTTCTTCCAACAACATGGCCTGCCCGAGGCCAACGGAACGGGCCGCTTCTACGGTCAGTTCACGCGCTGCAGGATCAAATGAAGCCGGCACGGTAATCGTCAGATTCTGCTCCTGCAAGCGATGCTCAGGAAACTGATGGTTCCAGGCATCGCACAGATGTTGCAAATAGGCTTGGCTGGCGGTGAACGGTGAAATCCGACTCACATCCTCAGGCGCTTCACTAGGCAAAACCGGCTGTTTACAGTCGATACCGTTATGGCATAACCAGCTTTTGGCACTAGCTACCAACCGGATCGGAGTTTTGCTGCCCAAATGACGGGCCACCTCACCCACTAAATGCTCCGCCTTGGCGGTCCAGGGCAAGGCAGTGGCGCCTTCGCTGATTTCCGCCTGATGCGGCAAGTACACGAAAGAAGCCAGCTGGGTTCTGGACTCAATCAGACCCGGTTCGATCAGTTGCGGAATAGCCAGCACAGTCGGCAAGGCTTGTTCATCTGCGCTGGTTAAATCGAGATAGGATAAAACGCAATGGGTAGTTCCCAAATCGATACCAACGGAATAACGTGCTGTAGACATTAAAGTTCAACCTCCGCCGGAGCAATAATTGAGGGATCATGACCTTCGGTTAGTTTGGGCAGATCGACACGGGTAATTTTCCAGCCTTTGTGGATCAGCACACCCTGGAACGGCGCCTCACCAACGATGTTGCCGGTTAAACGGAATGCTGCCGCATCGAAGCCCGGATTCAGCGTCAGACGACTGCCTTCGGCATCGGTGCTGACCGGCGCGATCACAAAATGCTCTTGCAAAGCTTTGCTGCATCCTTGATGGACGATTCTGGCTGCCGCGCCGATATCGGCATCGCTGTACGCGGTCATGTTTTCATTGACAAAATCAATGAATCTGGCTTCTTTTTGCAGAATTGCCAGCAGTTGCAAGGCCGCATCGTCAGTAGCCTGTTTCAGGATAATCGGTTCCGGTGCAGGAGCCTGAACCCGCTTTTCAACTTCAACGATTTTTTCGACTTCAACCCGTTTTTCAACCACTTTAATTTCGGGTTTTACGGGCTTTCTAGCGCGCCGTCTGGCAGCCAGCCAGCCAATCAGCGCAATCATAAACAGCAACAGAAACAAAGCTGCAACTCCCGCCAGACCGACATGCCATAAATCGAGAGTGGTTGGTTGCAACGTTAAATCAATAGGTAAGTTATTCATCAAGATAGTTATAGGTTAGAAGACACCGGCTCACGCCGGTGCTGAGATCAGGGTTGCGCGCCGGCCTTCTTGGCGGCTTCGATATACATCAGTTCTTGCAGTACTTTGCGGGTAACCTGGATACGCAACTTTTTCAAATGACGGTCGGCAATAACACCCGGCACTTCGACGTCGGTATAAACCTTGCGCATTTCCGCCAGTACCGGTTCACAGTCTCTAATCACCACATCGGTTGCATTACGGCTTTCGAGTTTTGCATATTCGGGTTTCCGCATGGTGTCGACCACGCATTTTTTATAGTTGAATTGGGCCTGCTGAATCTTTTGAATCGTTTCTTCTTTTAACTGGGTGTCATTCCACTCATCGCCAGCAGTTTCATCGGCCGCCATTACCCAACCGGAAAACAGCACCAGTACCATTAACAAGCATTGTTTCATCGTCCTACTCCACGCTCTTTAGTCAAAGTGGCGGAATTTTACGCGATGCTGATCCGGTTAAACAACACGATAAGGAATAAGGTTGGCGATTAACGTCCCAGACGCTGCTCCAAAGCCAAAATCCGCTGGGTAGTCTGCAGCACGGTATCCGGATTGAGACTGATCGAATCAATACCAATTTCCACCAGATATTCGGCCATTTCCGGATAATCCGAAGGCGCCTGACCGCACAACCCTGAGTGGCGACCATTACGTCTGGCACCATCAACTGCCATTTTGATCATGGTTTTGACCCCCGGATCGCGCTCGTCAAAATCATCAGCCACAATTTCCGAATCCCGGTCTACACCGAGTGTCAACTGGGTCAAATCGTTGGAGCCAATCGAGAAACCGTCAAAATGACGGGCAAACGCATCAATCTGAATCACGTTATTGGGAATTTCGCACATGACATAAATTTCCAGCCCCTGCTCGCCGCGCTTCAGACCCAGCTGCGCCATGTACTCCAGCACTTTAATGGCTTCGGCTTCGCGGCGGCAGAACGGAATCATCAGAATCACATTACTCAGACCCATCACTTCCCGAACCCGTTTCATCGCTGCGCATTCCAGTGCAAAACCTTCGGCATAATCGGGATGGCTGTAACGCGATGCACCGCGAAAGCCGATCATCGGATTGGCTTCACTGCGCTCGAACCAGCGACCGCCTAGTAAGGAGGCATATTCGTTGGTTTTGAAATCCGACATTCTCACCACCACCGGCTTGGGATAAAACGCTGCGGCAATGGTGCCAACCCCTTCGGCCAGACGCTGAATGAAAAACTCCTGGGGCTGGCTGTATCCGGCAGTCAAAGCCTTCAGTTGATCGCGCTCTTTACTGTCGGTGACTTGTTCGGGATGAATTAGCGCCATCGGATGCGCCTTGATGTATTCGCTGATGATGAATTCCATCCGCGCCAGCCCGACACCATCATTGGGCAAGAAACTGTGTTTGAACGCCAGTTCCGGGTTACCCAAATTGAGCATCACCTTGGTTTTAGGACGCTGAAAATCGCTTAAATCGCTGCGCTGAATTTCAAAATCCAGCAAACCTTGATAGACCTTTCCAACATCACCATCGGCACAGGACACCGTCACATCGCTGCCACTGACGATGGCTTGTGTGGCATTTTCGCAGCCAATCACCGCAGGCACCCCCAGTTCGCGGGCAATAATCGCGGCATGGCAGGTACGACCACCACGGTTGGTGACAATCGCGGCAGCGGTTTTCATCACCGGCTCCCAGTCGGGCGTAGTCATATCGGCAACCAGCACTTCACCGGGCTTGAATAAACCCAACTCCGCCACGCTATTAATGACTCGGGCTTTACCAACGGCAATTTTGCTGCCAACCGCATGACCTTTGACGATCACATCCCCGCTCTGATTCAGCTGGTAATGTTCCAGCACCTGACCGCTACGCTGCGAAGCGACGGTTTCCGGTCTAGCCTGCACGATATACAGCTCTCCGTCCAGACCGTCTTTGGCCCATTCCATATCCATAGGCCGGCCATAATGCTGTTCAATCTTCAAGGCATAGTCAGCCAGCTTTAAGACTTCGGCATCGCTGATACAGTACTGCTGCCGTTCGCTGACCGTAGTCACCACGTTATGCGTGGCTTCACGGGTATGACCACGGCTGTAAATCATTTTGATTTTCTTGGCACCTAATGTACGTCTCAGGACACTGCGATAGCCCTGCTGATAAGTGGGCTTGTGCACATAAAACTCATCAGGATCGACAGCGCCCTGCACCACGTTTTCCCCCAAGCCATAAGCGCCGGTAATGAATACGGTATCCTGAAATCCCGATTCGGTATCCAGTGAGAACATCACACCACTAGCCGCCAGATCGGAGCGCACCATTTTCATCACCCCAATCGACAGTCCGATTTTGAAATGATCAAAGCCTTGATCGATACGGTAATGAATCGCCCGGTCGGTAAATAGACTGGCAAAACAGCGCTTGCAGGCATCCAGCAAGGTATCGCCGCCACGGATATTCAGGTAGGTATCCTGCTGACCGGCAAAACTGGCTGTCGGTAAATCTTCTGCCGTGGCGGAACTGCGCACCGCTACCGTCAGCTGTTCGGAATATTGCTGTTCGAGCT
Source organism: uncultured Pseudomonadota bacterium (assembly GCA_903902945.1). Taxonomy (GTDB): domain Bacteria; phylum Pseudomonadota; class Gammaproteobacteria; order Methylococcales; family Methylomonadaceae; genus Methylomonas. Next base: position 8,881 of record CAIUWU010000242.1, on the reverse strand, counting down.
GTTGAAACGCACTGAGGATTTCCTGCTGCAGATCGGCCGGCAGCGGAGCACCATAAACCAGATCACGGGCCTGCTGAGCACGCCAGGCCAGATCATTGACATCATCGGCATCTACCGTATCCAGCAACTGATGCAGCTTCGGCCAGACCCCAGCCTGATCCAGCATGTAATGATAGGCTTCTGCGGTAATCGCAAAACCATTGGGAACCTTGACCTCCTGCGTCGCCAGTTCGCGGTACATTTCGCCTAGCGAGGCATTCTTACCTCCCACCAGCGGAATATCGTTAATACCTAATTCATTGAACCAGCGAATATATTGATAATCGGTCATTTGTGCGCTCCTTGGCAAAAAGTCCGCTAAGGATAAGCGCAGGCTAATCAAGCTGCAAGGATTAAGGTTTTTGCCAGAAATGACTACCGAGGCTATTTCACGGTTTTTAAAAATAGTTAGCTCAAGGGAGTAAGGCTTTGGCGAATCGCTGAGGGGCTGGATGCGACCTTTTGCTGATCGGCACAGGCGCACAGATTGTTCAAGGCTCGCACACCATGATTATTCTGCAACCACGCCCAGCCTTGAGCTCAGGCAGCCGGTCTGCGCTTTAGCGGTTCAACCATTCCATATACATCGCCACACCTTGCTCGACGGTTTTGAACTGATGCTGACAACCTGCGCTACGCAGATGCTCGAGATTGGCTTCGGTGAAGCTTTGATAGCAACCTTTCAGATGCTCGGGAAAAGGAATATAGCGGATGGCACCGCGCTGATGATAAGCAATCACCGCATGGGCAACATCATTGAAAGTCTGACTGCGACCGGTACCGCAATTGTAAATACCGGAAACCGACGGATTATCCAGAAACCACAGATTAATATCGACCACATCGCCAACATACACGAAATCGCGCCGCTGTTCGCCATGCTCATAACCATCGCAACCTTCAAACAAGCGAATTTCATCGCCGTCTTTCAGCTGATTGTTCAGATGAAACGCAACACTGGCCATACTGCCTTTATGGGCTTCACGCGGGCCATAGACATTGAAATACCGCAGACCAACCACCTGAGAGCGCAGATTATGCTGATGTTGGCGCAGATACTGATCGAACTGGAATTTGGAATAGCCATAGACATTGAGCGGTGACTCATAAGCCAAAGCTTCCCTGAACTGCTGATTACCGCCATACACGGCAGCACTCGAAGCATAGATAAACGGGATATGGTGTTGCTGGCAATAATGAAACAGGATTTTGCTGTATTCATAATTGTTGGTCATCATGTACTGACCATCCCACTCGGTAGTGGTGGAACAGGCACCCTGATGAAAAATGGCTTCAATCTGTTGATTGACGAAGTCACCCTGCTGCAGACGCTGCAAAAAAGTATCACGGTCAAGATAATCGGCGATCTTGCACTCGACCAGATTGCGGTATTTGACGCCTTGTTTCAGGTGATCAACCACCAGAATGTCATCGTAACCGCGGGCATTGAGGCCCAGAACCAGATTACTGCCAATGAAGCCGGCACCCCCGGTTACGATAATCATGATGCTTTACTCGGCCGCAATCGTAACGGGCAGAGTGACAACCACATCAGTGTGCAGGTTGATAGCGATGTTGTATTCGCCAGTTTGACGAATCACACCGTTAGGCAGACGCACTTCGTGTTTGCTTACTTGAATACCGGCAGCAGTAATGGCATCAGCGATGGTATGAGTACCCACTGAACCAAACAGACGGCCTTCGTCACCGGTTTTGTGTTTGATAACGATAGTCAGCTTGCTCAGAGCTTCGCCACGAGCAGTCGCAGCAGCCAGTTTGTCAGCGGCTTGTTTTTCCAGTTCGGCACGGCGCTCTTCAAATTCTTTGATTTTTGCAGGTGTGGCAGGCGCCGCTTTGCCTTGTGGGATCAGGTAGTTTCTGCCATAACCATTTTTGATAGTTACTTTGTCCCCTAAGTTGCCCAGGTTAGCTATTTTTTCTAGCAAAATAACATCCATCTTTTTTTCCTCTATAAACTCGGCCAGTGCCGAAAAAATTAGGAGCTTATGCCCCGTTTGATTTGAATTTAGACCGTAAGTCCAGACCGGTATCCAGTACACCGAGAATGGCCACCAACACCATCACATGCGGAATGATCAGCAAGGTTGCATATAAAAACGGCACCATGAAACGTGCTGAGTTCATGCCGGCAAACGCGGTATGCAAAACCGAGGCACCCAGAACGGTATACAGTACAAACAGTACCATCACTAGATTCCAGCAGATCTCAGCTATCAAACCACTCGCTAACCCACCCAGAACGCACAGCAACAAGCTTGCCAGCGCCAGCGACTTATGGGCTTTCAAACTCAGGTATTCCTGCTTGAAACCACCCGGGTTATATAGACTGGCCTGCCAGCCTCGCCCCAGAAACAGCCCGAACAACAAGCCGAATAAGGAACCCGCCGCCACACCGCCAGTCATGTAATGTGCAAACACATCGGCCGACTGAGTCATGGTTTCCGACGATACATCCGGATTGGCGCCCTGCATGGCTTGCAGCATCTGCTCCAGAATTTGTCTCCAGAACAGGGCGGGGTCAGGCTGATACAAGTAAAACGCCAGAATCACCGCTAGAGCCAGTAATACAGCCGTTTCAATAGCCGTTGCCAAGTTGCGACTGGTTCTAAGAACCGACGCAACCAGCCAGACGGGTGTCCACAGAATCACGCCATACAACAGCGCAAACTGATAATTGCCCATCACCACCGCACTTAAAACAGCGGCGGCCAGAGAAGCACAAGCCAGAATCCACAGACCTTCTTTACTGCCGTGCCTTAAAGTTACCAAGGCAACCGCAGCTGAACTTACGATACTCACAGGAGGAAAGGCTAATGACAACAAAGCAAATGCAGAAGCAATCATGATTGCCTGCATTCTGCCTTTCATGATGAAGGCTGCCAGAAATTGCACGCCTTTCCCCTGCTGGTCTTTATTTATGTGCGTCGCAGAAAGGCATCAGCGCCAGAAAACGTGCTTGCTTGATGGCAGCAGTCAACTGTCTTTGATATTTCGCACTGGTACCGGTGATACGGCTTGGGATGATTTTGCCGGTTTCGGTAACATACTCGCCCAGCAAATCTACATCTTTATAATCGATGACGATTGCATCTTCACCGCTGAAGCGGCAGCCTTTTTTACGTCTAATATTGTTACGTGCCATTAGGTTCTCTCGTTTCAGTAGGATTATTCAGCGTCAGATTCTTCAGCAACCACTTCGTCAGTGGCTACTTCATCCTGGTCTTCTTCAACTTCTTCTTTGACGCGGCTGTTGGCTTTTTGACCATCGTTGCCGCTCAGTGCGATTGCTGAAGGTGCAGTGATTGCTTCTTTTTGCAGCAAAGTCAGGCTGCGCAGAATTGCATCATTGAAACGAAAACCGCTTTCCAGTTCGTCTAAAGTCGCTTGGTCACATTCGATGTTCATCAGAACGTAATGAGCTTTGTGGATTTTTTTGATTGGATAAGCCAGATGTCTGCGGCCCCAATCTTCTAAACGGTGAACTTTGCCAGCCGCTTCTTCTACAGTGGATTTATAACGTTCAATCATGGCAGGAACCTGAGCGCTTTGATCAGGGTGTACCAAGAAGACGATTTCATAATGTCGCATGATTGCTCCTTACGGTTTAAAAAAGCTTCCCATCAGCACGGATGGTGAAGCAAGGGAATGAGACCAATAGCCTCAAAAGCCGGCCATTATAAAAACAGGCACTATTTTTGCAAAGTTTTATTTGATTTTTCTGATTTTGACTTATCTGCGATTGCAATCCGCTGGCTTTTACATTATTCTGCGCAGCCCGCTAATCATTGCAGTGGAGAGATGGCCGAGCGGTCGAAGGCGCACGCCTGGAAAGTGTGTATACGGCAACGTATCAAGGGTTCGAATCCCTTTCTCTCCGCCACATAACTCCTTGATAAATAAGGAATTTTTAAAAAATCATTTTTGTGTTTGGCGGTAAATTGGCGGTTTAGCCATTTCAGAAATCACCGCTAGAATTCAAATTGCGCCAAAATTCCATTTGATAAAACCTACCCTCCACTGCCCACCAAGCCTGGATTAAACCGGTCTAAACTTTCAATTTGCAATTGCATTGCACAAAAAATGTGCAAAAAGCCCGAAGGTGAGGAGGAGTGAATTTTGGGGCGGCTTGGTCGTTTGGTGCGGGCATAAAAAAACCGGCTGTGACACCGGTTTTTTTGTTTTGTGGCGGTGTATTACCGCCAATTGGTTTTAGTTCGCTATATCAGGCAACGAATGACACAAGCCCCTCAGCTTTTCAAGAATGCCCTGCTCGCGCTCAATGATAGGATCAATCAGATACGTCAGCTCGCTAAGGTTAATGCTGCTACCGCCTTCCTGGCCGCCCAGCAGGCCGGTAATACAGCGTAATGCGAGTATTTCAGTTTCTAAGCGATCCATTTGATCCAGCGCGGTGGATTTCAATTCTGCATCGATCATGCTGCACCGCCTTGCGCCCAGCGCTCAAAACGGTCGCCGCCGTCGTTCAAATACTGGTGGATCTCTTGCGTGGTTGCTCGGGCATCCAGCATCAGCACGGTCATGCAGTCGTCGAACAGGGTTTTGTCCAAGCCTCTGAGGCGGACCAGGTTGAACGGGAAGCGGTAGCCGTTGTACAAACCGAGCAGGAAACTGCGTACGGTGTTGGCTTGGTCGCTGTCGCGCTCGGCCACGTTGACCAGGCGCAGCAACGCCGGAATGCCGGCCTCGGTGGCGGCTTGGCGTTCGGTCTCCAATTCGGCCATCTGCCGGAAGAAATCGTTAAGGGCTTCGGGATGTTGGGTGGATTTCAATTCTGCATCGATCATGCTGCACCTCGCACGGGCTGTTCAATAGCCACCGCCACACATTGTTCGACAATCGTTTCCTCACCCACCACTCGCACAAACTTTAGCCGGTTGGCAGTTTCTTGGGCCTGCGTTTGGGTGGGATACTGTTTTTTCAGGACCCGCTCACTGGCTGTGCCATTGACGTAATCAACGTGGTTCATCTTTACTTGCCAGCTCATTTGACACCCCCTTCACAAAATAAATCCGCCTGGTCAATTTGCTGACTGATTAACGCAATATCCGGCATAGGGTGGCCAGCCAGGTTGCACAAATTTCGCAAAGGATTGATTAACAGCTGGTAAGTAAACGCATTCTTGGTCGCAGTTAAACGCTCGGTGAGTTCAGCGATTTGTTTAATCATCGCGATGTAATCCTTAGGCGGCAGGGCGCCGTAAAAGCCGTGCTTGCGGATTTGGGGCAGGACTTCTTCGCAGACCCAGTTGGCAAACTCCTTAGCCTTGGGTTTTTGTGAGCGGAAAATCAAAAAGTACAGGCCGGCTTCGTTGAGAAAATACGCCTCTCTTTCGCCTTTTATGGTCATGAGATTCATGACCATAAACCAGCGTTCCGGCATGTTGTCGAGGGTAATTGTTGCACCTGTCCAAGCAATGTCGAGCACGGCGCAAACATCTTTGGCGCAAAACCAGACATCGGCGTTGTCGTCGATCGCGGTACGGACATCAAAGGCTTCAAATTGGAAGGGATTGGCGAGGGTTTTAAATTCAGACATGGCTGAACTCCTGTAAGTTTTGATAGTGCTTGCCAGATGAGGGCGAGCGGGACTCAATCACAGCTTACAGGCTGCTGGCCTTATTTCCCGAAGGTATTGTATTCGGCCTATCATCCCGCCCATAGCAGGGAAACGCACGAAACGGATTTCGAGCGTATAAAAACGCTGGGCATAAAAAAACCGCCAGGCTTTCGGGTGCGGATGACCGCTGTAAGATTGTGATGCGGTCAGTCTAGGCTTGGCAGTTTGGGTTTGTCAAATTATTTCCAATCAATGGGAATTGGATGAGTCCTTGCAAAATTTAATAGCTGCCGCAAAGCAGCAGAAAACGCACCACATCTAAAATAATGACCATCAAACCAAACATGAAATTGATAACCTTTTCCTTTGATAAACTGTAAGTGCCCTCTTTGGTCAGCGTAGCCTTTGCTGGTCGACACCGTATCATCCTGGGTGCGAGGATAAATACCTAAATAGCTCTCTTCAATTTTGATCAGCCAACCTGCTTCAAATAATGGCACCACCGTATTCGCTGCTAACCAACGGAAATCCTGAATATCCTGTAGCTCATCGCCCTCCATATAGTATGGATAAAAGTCTACATCTAAATTCATTTTTTCGATTTTCAGCTTTCGTTCAGTGCCAGTAATAAAGCTATAGGCTATTAAATGACTTCTATTCTCAATAGCAATAGGCCTTATTACCGCGTGTTGCAATGAGTTTTGCCCTGAGTCGTAATTAACGCTGATCAGGTCACCTGCCGAAATAGCGATAGCCAGCAGATCGTGTACACCATGAAATGTCACTTCATCACCATTAGCCAATTCGATTTTATCCAGCGAATAACTTTTCACCCTTAGCGTAGAAAGGCATCTTGCACATAATATGTCGCCTTTTATTTGTATAGGCAAAATTCGCCTAGTGGTTCCTGGCTCAGTACCGCCATGGTAAATAATGTTTAGTATTTCACCAGTACCCAAGGATTTTTTCAATACATTGATATCCATACAGCCCACCTTAAAAAACCGCCAGGTTGTCGGGTGCGGATGACCGCTATAGGATTGTGATGGATTCAGTTTAGACCCGATGGCTTGGCGTTGCCAACAAATCAATGATAGGTCATCCCATCCTACTTGCTTGAAATACATATTATAATATGTATAATTAGCACCATGAAATTTACCTGTAACCCGATCAAGAATGACATCAATATTCGCGACAGAGCCCTGCCGCTGCTGGCGGCGGAGCCGATGTTCAACGGCGCGATGGTCGTCAGGGAAGACAGGCGCAAGGCTTACTCCGAGCGGCGTTTCATTGGCTACAACACCTTGGCGGGTCGGTTGATGGTGGTGGTGTTTTGCATCCCCGCCGAAAGCCACATCCATATCATTTCTTTTAGAAAGGCGAATCCCCGTGAGCAGAAAAAATTTGCAAACCAAACCCTCTGAGATCGATTGGGCGGCGGTGGATGCCGCGCCATTGGCCGATGCCCCCGACGAGGACAGCCCGGAATTGAGCGCCGCCGAATTCACCGAGCTACGCCCCGTAGGCGAGGTATTGCCAGGCTTGGGCCTGGGCAAGCAGCGCATTACGATCATGCTGGATGAGGCGATAATCCAGGCGTATAAGGCCAAGGCCGGTGGACGCGGGTATCAGACGCTGATCAACGAAACCTTGCGGCGCGGACTGGAAGCGGACAGCGTTAAAGAGGCGTTGCGAGAGGTGATTCGGGAGGAATTGCATCATGCTTGAGCCATCGGCGGATCCGTAGCAATCAGATCGACGCTGTTATCCGGTATTTGAGCCAAGAGTGTTAACGCGTCAGTGTTATGAAGGGTGATGTTGTCTTGTTGATAGATGTTCACGAGTGTTGCTCTTACATAGACACTCGTGGTGTTCGGGTTGGGTGCTCTCGGCTCTCAAAATATTCAGGGTTTTACAGCGCGGGCATTTAATGGTTAGGCTTTGATAAATGCCATCTCCCAGTTTTTTGCCACAGGCACCACAACGAATAGATTGCATATTAATCGGGCGCCTGCGGCCATACAATGTTCTCTGGGTATCCAGTTTGAGCGGTGATATCGCGCAAGGCTTGCCGGTAGTTCTGCCATTCAGTTACTTTCGCCTCTCCCAATCGCTGTAATGCTGATGGGAGCTCTGTCCAATCGCTATTTAGCAATGCTTGTGCTCTTTTTACATTATTTTCAGCATTCAAATCATTTAGATAAATTTCATATAAATCATCTGACAACCCCCATTTTTCATTAATCGAATCCCAACTATAATACTCTTTATGTGGATTTTCTGGATAATTTTTAAATTCACCATTTTTATAGTAATAATTATTAAAATCTTTAGCTATATGCTCCGGTATTTCTACCATAAAATCCACTTCTCTAAATTGCCCTTCATATAGTTCACGAGTTATGCAGGTTATTTTTGTGTCTTGTATTTGTGCTAAAAAAATCATAATATTCCTAATAAAAATCTAATAAAAAAATAATTGTATCATCTCCTCTGTTATTGGAAAAAAATGACCATTCATTTGTGGCTGCATCATACAAAGCAAAACCAATTGTAGTAGGTATCCTGAAAATAAAACGTCTACCAAAAAACACGGGAGTTGTTGAAATTCCACCAGCATCGACGTCTGATCCTGTATTACTTGTATAAAATACTTCTGCTAAAACTGCATAATATAATCCAGTATTAAATAGAATAGATCCATCCCCTCCCCAGATTGCTATACCATAATTTAGATAATTATTTGTACAATATTTTGTTTTAGTTAATATTACAATATCAATATAGCCTGTAATATTAGTCGATAAGGCTATATTTATTGATGAAGTACTACCAACAGGAGAATTTAGCATAACACCAACGCCATCAGGACTAAAGTGTCCAATTAAATATTCTGAAGTAGAAATTGCAGATAAGCCGGGAACATTAAAACTACCAGACGCTGAATTAGAAAAGTAATATCTATATACCCCATAAACGCCATAAGTTCCTAAATCATTATCTATGATACCTGAGTCAAAATATATTCCATATGTCATATTTTATACACTACTAAATAACCTGTTACATTAGAAGAGCGTGGAAATGTCAATTTCATATAAATAGTTATAGTAATAGAATTATTATTTATAGATTTTATGACACCTGTCCTAGAGCCGCTAGTTATATTAATTAGTGATATAAAATTAGTTGGATCTACTCCAGGAGCTGCTATAATAAAATCAGTATTAACAGCAACCGG